>JAHWHT010000001.1 GCA_019323135.1 Candidatus Woesearchaeota archaeon | reverse complement strand
CGATGTAGCAAGCCGCGCCGTCGATATGAACTCTCGGGCGCGACAACTCTGTTACCCCCGGGGTAACTTTTCGGTCATCCCAAGCCCCCATCAAGGAGGACATTGAGGTTCGCTAGGCCTGACTTTCGTCCTTGGATTCCGTCAGTTTAAGAATCCAGTTAGGCTGACTTTTGCCCTTGCACTCTACTTCCGATTTCTGACCGGAATGAGTCAACCTTTGGGCGCTATTGATATTTTTTCAACAGCGTGCCGCCCCAGCCGAACTGTCCGCCTGCAGGTGTCCTTTCCGAAGAAAGTGAGCGATGTAAGTTTTGAAGTGTGGTGTTACACTTGTGCCTTAGGTTTAACCTGACGACTAAACCCTCAAACAGCTCCCACATACTCTATACAACAAAGCTCACATCACAACAACAAGCTACAGTAAAGTTCCACGGGGTCTTCACTTCCCACTGGAGATCTCTGGCCTCTGCACCAGAATGGTGTGTTCGGAGGATTCTGGGTGGGGACACTGGGGATCTCGTTACGCCCTTCATGCACGTCGTCAATCAAACGACAAGGCATTACGCTACCTTAAGAGAGTTATAGTTACTCCCGCCGTTTAGCGGTCCTTAGCTCCCTTGAAAAGGAGTTTCGGATACCGCCACTGGGCAGACGTCACCTTCTGTACAAGACCTTACGGTTTAGCAGAAGGTTGTGTTTTTGTTAAACAGTCGGACCCCCCTAGTCACTGCGCCCTGCTTTGGCAATCATACGACTACCAGAGCAGGGACCCCTTATACCGAAGACACGGGGCCAAATTGCCGAATTCCCTCATCCAGATTAATCCTTCACACTTTAGGCTTCTCACCTAGGGGCACCAGTGCTGGTTCTGGGTACGGATATTTGAGATTTGTTCCTATCCCTTTTTCACGGACTCCGGGCATTAGCGAGATAGTCCATAAGACTACTATTCCCAGGTTTAATCAAGTTCTCATCATAATGATACTCCCTTGATTTATCCTGGTTAACGCAGACGATAATCTACGCTCGCCTAGCCGAAAGTGTCAGTTATAGGACTTGTGTTGCCACGCATACTCAAACAGTACAGGAATATTAACCTGTTTCCCTTTCCTCACAGACTCCACTTAGGAGTTCAGTTAGGACCGACTTACCCTTGGCTGACCTACATTGCCAAGGAACCCTTGCCCTTTCAGTGGCAGAGATTCTCACTCTGCTAAGATCCTACTACCGCCAGGATTTTCATTTCTACCCGGTCCACTCCCTTTCTCAAGGAAGCTTCTGCCCAGGCAGAACGCCTATCTATCACAACATTGGTATGTTGTCTATGGTATCGGTAACTGGTTTAGCCCCGTCAATTTTAAGGACCCGTGTCCTTGACAGGTAAGCTGTTACGCACTTTTTAAAGGATGGCTGCTTCTAAGCCAACCTCCCCGCTGTCTCTGGGCACGGACGCCCTTCACCCTTTAACACTTAACCAGTTTTAGGGACCTTAACCATAGTCAGGGTTGTTCCCCTCTCGGATGCCAAGCTTACCCCGGCACCCCGTCTCCCGAGGTCTACAACGCGATTGCCTTCGGAGTTGGACAGGAAACCGAAGGATTTCTCCCCCTAAATCTCCAATCCGTAGCTCTACAACAACCGCCATCTCGCTCGAGACTTGACTAACGCCAACTTCGATAGGAACCAGCTATCACCGTTCTCGATTGGCTTTTCACCCCTAGCCCCAGATTAGAAGAACACATGCATGTAGCACCTCTTCAGGCCTCCACGAGGTATTACCCTCACTTCACCTTATCCAGGGCTAGATCGAACGGTTTCGGGTATGACCCGAGTGACTTCAGGCCCTTTCAGACCCCGCGCCTCATTGCTTGCGCGCTTGTTGCTTTCGCTAGGCATCCCTCTTTTCGAGTTATGCTTGCCACTCAGGTAAACTCCCTGGCACGTTATTCAAAACGCACGACAGAACACCGTAGTGCACTGCCATTCCATAACTATCAGGTTTCAGGTTCTTTTAACTCCCTGTCAAGGGTTCTTTTCAACTTTCCCTCACGGTACTATTACTCTATCGGACTCTAGACGTATTTAAGGTTGGATGTTGATGGCACCCATATTCCCACTCCGTATCCAGGGAGCAGTACTCTGGAGACCACTCGTTTCCTTCTTAGTTGCCTCTACGGGGCTTTCACCCTCTACGGCGCTCTGTTCCAAGAGACTTTGAGTTTCCAAGTTAGGAAATTTAGTGAATGGTCCAAACACCACATACGAACACCCTCTCGAGTGCTCATTCAGTTTGCCTTGATTGGTTTTCAGTCGCTCTTACTAACCAAATCTCATTGATTTCTTTTCCTGCAGGTACTAAGATGTTTCAATTCCCTGCGTTCCCCATCCTTTCGGATTCTAAGAGGAAGTCCTATTCAGAAATCCTCGGTTCAAAAGTTGCATACACTTCGCCGAGGCTTAACGCAGTTAGCCACGTCCTTCATCAGCGTCTAGAACCTAGTCCTCCACCTGATAGCGTAAGATCCACCTAAAAGAATTTTTCTTTTTCAGATGGCCAATATTTTTGGTCTATGCACGGTATCATAAGGAAAAATGAAGTTGATTCCCTCGTCCTTTCACCCTTGAGTGTTTAGTTCAAGAGTAATTTGTTAATGAATTGGTAAACGTGATTTTTGGGTCCAAGTGTAAATGGACCCGTCGGGATTCGAACCCGAAGCCTCCGCCTTGCAAGGGCAGCGCTCTACCAGGTTGAGCTACGGGCCCGGTATTGGATTATAAAAAAGAAGAGAGCAGTTCAAATAATTTCGAGTTGAAAAAAAAAATAGGAGGTGATCCATCCGCAGGTTCCCCTACGGATACCTTGTGACGACTTATCCCACCTTGCTGAGCTTAGGTTCGACACATTTACACAATGCGGCTCACCTAAACCCT
Organism: Candidatus Woesearchaeota archaeon; assembly: GCA_019323135.1. Classification (GTDB taxonomy): domain Archaea; phylum Nanobdellota; class Nanobdellia; order Woesearchaeales; family ARS49; genus WJJT01. Next base: position 41,875 of record JAHWHT010000001.1, on the reverse strand, counting down.
GCTCGGTTGGATTGACGGGCGGTGTGTGCAAGGCACAGGGACATATTCACCGGAGTATGCTAAACTCTGATTACTAGGGATTCCGGCGTCATGAGGGTGGGTTACAACCCTCAATTCGTACTGAGGTAGGTTTTCGAGGATTGGCTTCTCTTTACAGAGTTGCATCCCATTGTACCTACCATTGTTGCGCGCGTGTAGCCCGGGAGATTCGGGGCATACCACCTACCGTAGCCTGCACCTTCCTCCTTGTTTCCAAGGCAGTCTTCCTATTGTGCTCGCTCACCATTACTAGCGCGTTAGCAAATAGAAATACAGGTCTCGCTCGTTGCCTGACTTAACAGGACACCTCACGGCACGAGCTGACGGCGGCCATGCACCTCCTCTCGGCTCGTCTGGTAAGCCCTTTAGACTGACCTTCATCCTGCCGTCGCCCCCGGTAAGATTCCCGGCGTTGAATTCAATTAAACCGCACGCCGCACCCCTTGTAGTGTGCCCCCGCCAATTCCTTTAAGTTTCAGTCTTGCGGCCGTACTTCCCAGGTGGCGTGCTTAACACCTTCGTTTCGACACTGCACAATCTCGTGGATTGTGCAACATCTGGCACGCAGCGTTTACAGCTAGGACTACTCGGGTAATTAGTCGAGTAAGTTTCATAATGCACTTGATTTTCATCTCGCGTAGTAGAATTGTTTAACGATCTTGCGAGACTAATTCCAAGGAATTTCTGTAAGAAATTACTCGATATCTAATCCGGATCGCTCCCCTAGCTTTCATCCCTCACCGTCAGATCCATTCTGGTAGAATGCCTTCGCCATCGGTGGTCCTCCAGGGATTATAACATTTTACCGCTCCCCCTAGAATACCTTCTACCTCTCCTGGTCTCAAGTTAAGCAGTGTTCCCTGCACGCCGTCGGGTTAGGCCCGACGATTTCACAGAGAATTTACTTAACCGGCTACGGATGCTTTAGACCCAATAATTATGGTTCCCACTTGTGGCGCTGGGGTTACCGCGGCGGCTGGCACCAGTCTTGCCCACCACTTATTCGCCAAGATCTTTACTCTTGGCAAAAGCCTATGCAATACATAAGCACTCAGAATCCCCTTATCACACTTGCGTGCATTGTAAAGGTTTCGTAACTGCTGCACCCCGTAGGGCTAGGACCAGTGTCTCAGTGTCCTTCTCGGGGCAACCACTCTCATGGCCCCTACCCGTCTTAGGCTTGGTGGTCCATTACACCGCCAACAACCTGATGGGCCGCCGACTCATCCTTAGGCACCGAAGCTTTCAGGAAAAGAACATTCCAGTATCTTTTCCCTGCCAGGTGTTAGCCTCAGTTTCCCAAGGTTATCCCTGACCTAAGGGCAGATTATCGACGTGATGCTGAGCAGTCTGCCAGTGACCCGAAGGCCCCTTGACTTGCATGTCTTAGCCGGATTCTGATAGCAGCAACCTCCTGCAGGATAAACAGGAAATTGTAAACCATATACGGCCGATTATTTTATTTGAAATTGACTTGAGCTGCTCTCTCTTTCGTGTACAAAACGTTGGTTTTGACACTCATGTTTAAGGATGATTTCTTGTGTTCCTCAGCTTTCCCGAGGATAGAAGTTGTGCCGGAAAATTTACCGACTTTCTATTGGAGATGATTCACGAATAAGACGTAGAATTTGGTGTTGATTTATAAATGTTGCGTTTGTAGTATACTAAAAACGCAACCATCGTGTTTTTTGATTTTATGTTGCTTAAAATCATAATATCATAAAATTTATTCTCAGTAAAAAGTATTGTCTTATACAATTTGTGCTGTACAGTTTGGTATAAAGAAGAAAAAGTTTATTTCTTACCAGCTCGCTGAGCTCGCTTTCTCTTGTCTTTTTTCATACGCTTTCTCTGCCACTTCCAGCGCATCTGTCCTTTCTTTTTCCAACGTCTTGAACTTCGCTTCATTTTTTAATTATTTCCGAAGTTCGAGATTAGAAAATCTTTGATTTTCTAAATCTTGAACTTCTTTTCATTGTTTGCTTGTTTGAATTTGTAGGTAGTTTAAAAGTCTTTTGTTAATATAAATGCTCCCGCGGGGATTCGAACCCCGGTCCACGCATCGAAAGTGCGCGATGATTGGCCGGACTACACCACAGGAGCGTATGTTAAGGGTTTGAGCGTCAGCGAAAACCCTTTGTCCGTTTGTAGGCTTTTTTGATTGAACTTTTCTAAAAAGTTCACTGGACTGCTGCACGGCGCGTTGTTAATGAATTAAGCGTCAGCAAAATTCATTTGCCCGTATTTTGAACAAAGTTTGAATGTGTTTTTAAAGGTTTTGGGAAAAAAGTGGGCCCGCTGGGACTTTCAGTAAGGGATCACATTATCGACTGAGTCCCGTCAGACTTTTTGTCTGACCGTACGCCAGTACGTATAGGGTGCAGTCCCTTACGTTTGAACCCAGGACCTCTGGCTCGCTTAGACGAGTTGTGTTTAAAACGTGGTCATATAAGACCAGCGCTCTAACCAAGCTGAGCTACGGGCCCGCCTAACAGTAGAAAACTCTGAATGGTTTTTAAAAGTTTCTAAAGAATTGATATGCGCCAGCCGGGAATCGAACCCGAGCCACAACGTTGGCAACGTCGTATTGTACCATTCAACCACTGGCGCAAAACAGGAATGGGCCCACCCGGATTCGAACCGGGGATCCACACCTTGTAAGGGTGTTGTCATAACCACTAGACCATGGGCCCATGTCTTTGTTGAAATAACTAGCAATTTAAAAGGTTTACTGTTACTGCGAACTATCTTTGTTATGATGTAGTTCGCCTGCACGACTTAGTGTCGTGCCTCTTTGGATTCTAGCCTTTTCTAAAGGCTAGTTTAACAGGTTTACTGTTATGAATAGCAAATACTTTATATACTATTTATCAATAATTGATTCTATGGAAGATAAGCTTTTTCAGATGCTTGTGGAGGATAATGAGATTAGTTGGAAGGCTATTATTTATGATCTTATCAGAAAAGAAGAGATGGATCCATGGGATGTTAATGTTTCTACGCTTACAAAAAAATATATTGAAAGATTAAAAAAGTTTAAAGAAATGGATTTGAAAGTCAGTGGAAAAGTTCTTTTGGCTGCAGCAATGCTGCTTAAGATTAAATCAAAGCGTTTGGTTGGCGATGACTTGAATGAGTTTGACAGATTGCTTGCTTCAACAGATGTTGATGAAGATGAATTTTATGACGATCTTGCAGCAGAGTTAAAGCGCGGAGAAGAACGTGCAATATATGAAGGAATTGAATTAATGCCTAGAACTCCTCAGCCAAGAAAAAGAAAAGTTTCTGTTTATGATTTGGTTAGTGCGCTGGAACAGGCTCTTGAGGTCAAGAAAAGAAGAGTTTTTAATTCGATAAGAGAATCCAATGTCTCTGTGCCTGAGAGAAAATTTGATATCACTGACGCAATAAAAGGTGTTTATTCGAGGATTCTTGGTTTTTTTAAGTTAAACAAAGAAAAGAATCACATTCCTTTTAGCAAGCTCGTTCCTTCTGATACGAGAAAAGATCATGTTTATACTTTTATTCCTCTTTTGCATTTGTTTAATGAAAACAAAGTGCATTTAGAGCAGCAAGGACATTTTGGCGAGATTCAGGTTCAATTAAAAGATGAATCTGAGCAGGAATCTGAAAATATTCAGGATTAAATTTTTTGAGGTGGATAATATGTTAACAAAAGATGAAAAAGATTATTTGAAAACAATTGTTAAGGAAGAATTAGGCAAGCTAAAGAAACAGCAAAAGGCTTTATTTGTGGGTATGTCCCTAACTTTTTTAAAGGGAGAACATGAATATAAACATTTCCTAGAGAATTTATTGAAGAAATTGGAGTGATATTATGGCTAAAACAGAAGATAACGCGCAATCAATGCAGCAAAAACAGATGGAGATGCAGATGCTTAACTCTCAATTACAGCAGATGCAGCAGCAGTTGAATTCTGTAGAGCAGCAGTCTATGGAGATAGAGTTTGTTATTGACGCTCTTGAAAACATGTCTAAGGTTGAAGTTGGCACAGATGTTCTTGTTCCTTTGAGTTCTGGTATTTTTGTCAAGGCAAAATTACAGGATAACAAGGAATTAGTTGTTAATGTTGGAAGCAACACAACTGTTACAAAGACTATCCCTGAAGTGCAGGAAATGCTTAAGCAGCAGGTTAAAGAGATTGCAAAAGTAAAAAAAGAACTGACTGAAAAATTCACAGAGTTTGCAGGCAAGTTTCAAGGCATGCAGATGGGTATGATGAAGGGAGAATAAAAACATGTTTGGCTTTCTTAAAAAGAAGATAAAAGGCGCTCTTGATAAATTTACCAAGAAGGTTGAAGAAGAGGCTCCTGAAGAAGTAGTCGAAGTCAAGAAAGAAGTAGTTGAAGAGCCTAAAGTCGAAGAAGTCAAAGAAACCCCTAAAGTTGAAGAAGTTAAAGAAGAAGTTGTCGAAGAAAAGGTTGAAGAAGTAAAAAAAGAGAAAGTAGAAAAAGTAAAGGAAGAAAAAGTAAAGGAAGAAAAAGTAAAGGAAGAAAAAGTTGAAGAAGTAAAAGAACCTGTTCCTGAAATCAAAAAAGAACCAAAAGTTGAGGAAGTTAAAGAAGAAATCGAAGAAGAGATTCCTGAACTTATCGAAGAACCAAAGGTTGAGGAAAAGAAAGAAGTTAAAGTTGAAGAAAAACCAAAAGAAATTTCAAAACCTAAAGCTGAAAAAAAGCCAGAACCAAAACCAGAAGTAAAAGAAAAGCCAAAGGTTGAGGAAAAACCAAAGAAAAAAGGCTTCTTTTCATTTATCACTGAAAAAATTACCACTAAAAAGGTTTCTGAATCTCAGTTTGAAGAATTGTTCTGGGATTTAGAGCTTGCTATGCTTGAAAATAACGTCGCTGTTGAGGTTATTGAGAAAATAAAAGCAGATTTAAAGAAAGAACTTACAGAAAATCCTGTTCCTAGAGGAAAAGTAGAAGAAGTTGTCATTAATTCTCTGAAAAACTCTATCAGCGAATTGTTTGATGTTGAGCAGATTGATTTGCTTGCTAAAGCAAAAGAGAAAAAGCCATTGGTTATTTGTTTTGTTGGAATCAATGGTTCTGGAAAGACAACTTCAATAGCAAAAGTTGCTCACATGTTTCTGCAGAACAATTTATCTGTGGTCATGGCTGCTGCAGATACATTCCGAGCTGCGGCAATAGATCAATTGCAATTGCATGCAGATAAACTAGGAGTAAAACTCATTAAGCATGATTATGGTTCTGATGCTGCGGCTGTAGCTTTTGATGCTGTTAAGCATGCAGAAGCTAAGATGAAAGATGTTGTTTTGATTGATACTGCTGGAAGACTTCACTCTGACCAAAATCTGGTTGAAGAGATGAAAAAGATTGTAAGAGTATCTAAGCCAGACTTAATCATTTTTGTTGGAGAGAGCATTACAGGCAATGACTGTACAGAGCAGGCACAGAAGTTTGATGAAGCTGTTGGAATTAATGGTATAATTCTCTCAAAAGCAGATGTGGATGAGAAAGGAGGGGCGGCTATCAGTGTCTCTTATGTTACAAAAAAACCTATTCTATACTTGGGCATGGGTCAGGAGTATCCTGATTTAGAGCCTTTTGACAAGGAAAAGCTTCTTGCTTCATTATTTTAGAAAAGTTTATAAATGATTTACTCAATTTTTCTATCTATTAAGGGGGTAGATATTAATGACTAAAGAAATAGAAGAAGGTAAAATATTTGCATTTCTGGCTTATTTGTTAAGCATAATTGGTTTCTTGATTGTGCTTTTGGCAAAGAAGGATAATAAGTTTGCAATGTATCACGCAAAACAGTCTTTGGTTCTGTTTATCGTATACATTATCGGATGGATTATCCTTGCATTTATACCAATAATTGGTTGGGCTTTACTGCCTGTTTGGTGGATTTTGATGTTGATTATGACTATATTAGGAATAATTAATTCATTTTCAGGAAAAGAAAAGCCATTGCCAATAATCGGCAAGTATGCAAAGAAAATAAAAATTTAATTTTTTTTCTTTTCTTTTTAAATTTTGGAGGGAGATATAAATGGTACAAGTATTTAGATGTAAAATATGTGGAGAAGCGTATGTAGGTAATTCTAAACCAACTCACTGTCCTTTTTGTGGTGCAGAAGTAAAATGGCTTGTTGATGCTAAAGAGTATAAAGAGCCAGAAGTTCCTGAACTAAGTGAGATTTCTAAGAAGAATGTAGAATTTGCTTACAATCTTGAAGTAAACGCAGCAAAGATTTATCAGTGCATGCGCAAGCGCTCTAAAGACGAGTTCATTGTTGGCATGATGAAAGCTTTGAGCAAAGTCGAGCTAGAGCACGCAGAACTATTGGGCAAATTGTTAGGAAAAGATCCTGGCTGTGAGATTGAGTTCATAAAGGATCTCTGCACAGAAGACAAGACAGAATCTCTAAACAAGACAAAAGAGTTAGAGACTGATGCTATTGCTCACTACAAAAAGTTCTTTGAAGAAGCAACAGAACAGAGAGTTAAAGATATCTTCGAGGCCTTGATTCAAGTTGAGCAGGATCATCTTAACTTAACTGAGAAAGAACTTTAATTTTTTTTCTTTTCTTCAAATTCAACTTCTCCCTGTAAATAAACTCCTTTTTTCAAAGGAACAGGTCTCCATGTATCAAGAACTAGTTCTGCATTAAGCCACTCTGCTAACTCACCAGGATTACCTATTGTTGCAGATAATCCTATTATCTGTATGTTAGGAAGAACTTTTTTCAAGACTGTGATTATTATTTCTAGTGTTGGTCCTCTGCTAACATCATTCATTAAATGTATTTCATCAACCACAACCAAGCTAACAAACTTTAGCCAAGGAGAATGATGTCGTATTAAACTATCTAATTTCTCTGCAGTGCAGATTATCAGGTCTGCGTCAATTAGTTGTGTTTCAGAACGGTCATAATCTCCGATACTTAATGCGATTTTAAACAAGTGTTCGTATTTTCTCTTGAACTCTTTGTATTTCTCTGTTGCTAATGCAACCAAAGGAACAATATAGATTGTTTTCCCTTTGCCTTCAAGAATGTTTTTTGCTGCTGCCATTTCTGCTATCAGTGTTTTTCCTGATGCAGTTGGCGTGCATATCAAAAGATTCTTTCCCTTAAACAATCCTGCTTTAATTGCTTTTTCTTGCGCAGGTCTTAGCTCTGTGATTTTCTCTTTCTTCAGCACTTCTTTTGCTTTTTCAGGCAGTTCTGTTAACATGAATTTTTAGAATCACCACTGCTTTAAAACAGTTTCGGGCAATGGCGGTACTGCCTGCGAAGTTCTCGTTTTGGTATGTCTGGTCTGATAAATCTGGATAACACTCGAGTTTAGCAGCGTAACGTAGCGCAGTACTGCTATCCAGTAAGTTTGTTTATAGAATAAGCAGCCCCATCTGGGCATTTGCATAATGTATATCCTTTCTGGTCATGGCCTATGAATCTGGCTCTTATTGTTCCAGCGCATTTTACTGCTCCGCACACGTCTTGCTCAGACCACTGTGTTCCACCAGTAACTAGCTTCTGAAATTCGCTTTTTTCATATCCTCTGGATAAATCATCCATCAACACTACACTGAGTATTGCAAGTATCGCTACAACATCTAGAATAATTAATGCTAGTCTTTTCTGTTCTTTGTCCATTTTAGTATGGTTTATGGTAGTCTATCTGGAATCTGCGTCCATCTGGGCATTCGCATAATGCATTGCCAAGAAAGTTTGGTTCTCCTGGTTGGACATGACCAATCTGTGTTGCTTGATCTCCGCAAGGACCTCTTGAGCATACATTGTAATAATCTAGATAGACTGCGTTATCTCTATGGATTAATTGCTGATATGTTACTGCGCCTTGAGAACTTGTTTTAAAGAACAGTACTAGGCCGATTATTGCAAAAATTGCAATAACTAATAAAACAATTATTGTTGCGTTTTTTGTCTCCATTTTAGTTTTTTATTTTTACGTAAGCAGGTGCTTTGTAATATGGGACTGCATGTTCTGGGCACTGGCAGTAAACTTGGTTTGTGTATTTTGTCATTGCTACAGGTAGTGCGATTCCGCCGTCAGGGCATGTTAGCACTGCTTCGCATGGATTTTGGTCAAATCTAGGATATTGTCCATACACCCAGCCATATGCTGTCTGTTGTCCAGATATCATTCCTGTTGTTTCGCTATTTATGAATAAGACTAGTCCTGCAATTGCAAGTAGAGCGATTACAGATAGTGCCATTATTGGTTTGGTTTCCATTTGTTTCACCTTTTTTATTTGATATATACTCCTTGTGATGGTATTTGTTGTACCATTGGAACTGTGAAAACTTTTTGTGGGTTTTCTGGGCAGTAGCACAGTACTGATTGTGCTTGGGTTTGCCATGGGCTTGTTCCGCCTATTGTCTGCATAAATATTGCTTGTTTGTTGTTTGCACAAGGTATGTATTCACACGGTTCTTGAGGATAGCTATACTGTATAAACCCTCCAGAATACGCTACATTACTGCCGCCGGCATAAGTGAATTGTCCAGTGGCTTGTGTGTTCATGCCTATTATGAATCCAGAGATCGCTACTACTAGAACGATTCCCATTAGAACAACGATGATTTGTTTTGGGTTTTCCAATATATTCACCTCTTTACTCTATTCCTTTATAATGAGCATATAAAAACTTTTCGTTTTTAGTCTGGAGTGAGAAACAATGTTTAAATACTAGACCTTTATTTATTGATTTAAAAAGGGGTGGAACATGCAAATTATAATCAATTCTTTTCACGGACAAGAGGGCGTGCCTTGTTCTCCCACCAGCCAAAGTCGAGTTTTCTTCTCGCAATTACGAGGTTTTTCCCTCTAGTTCGCTCCTTTTTTTAGTCTTTTACCTTAATAAAACCTAAATTTAATAAACAAAAACTGTTTCTTAGTTATTATGGACGAACCTAAGATTGTTTTGGATCAAGAAACTTTCAAAGCATTAGCAACAGGAACAAGAGTTAAGATACTCAAGACTCTTGACAAGAGAAGACACACTCAGTCTGAACTTTCTGCTGTGCTTGGTGTATCTGTCCCGACGATTAAAGAGCACTTGAGTGCATTAGCAAGTGCAGGTCTTGTCAAAAGACATGAAGAAGGACGTAAATGGATTTATTATTCTCTCACAGAAAAATCAAAATGTGTTCTTGATCCTGAAAGAAAACGATTATGGATTGTTCTTGGATTTTTTGTTTTATCTGCAGTAGGTACTGCATTCAGTGCAGCAAAATATTATAGCGCTCCGATTGTTATGGGTGCAAAAGGTGGTGCTATGTTTGCAAAAATGCCAGAAACATTTGCAGCACAAGAAGCAGCTGTTCAAGTTGCTATGGATTCTGCAGAAGAAGCAGTAGCAACAACACTTCAAGCAGAAATAGTTCCAACATCTGCAAGAGCAGTTCCAGAAGCAATCAATCAAGCGGCACCAGTAGTTACAGAGGTAGTAAAGCCTTTTCCCTATGTTTTTATTGGCCTTGTAGCATTAACAGTAATCTTATTCATACTTGCAATCTACTTCTATAGAAGAAGCAAGTTAGGCAAATCCCTTAAGAAAAAATAAGGTATTTATATATGCTTATCTTTCTACCATAATATCAAGCATTGGAGGACGATATTTATGAATAATAAAAAATCAATGATTATTGTTGGAATGTTAATTTTGTTAGTTGCTTTGGCAGCATGTAATGAACTGCCTGTAAAGCCAGACGACATTCTTCCTACAACCAGTTCTAAGTTAGAGAAGTTTAATTCTTGTGATAAATTAATTGATGCTTTTGAAGAGGCTCAGAAAAGCGGCCAAGGCAATATGTGGAGAACGTTTGGTGGCGATATGATGGTGGCTGAGGCAATGGTAAAGACCTCTGCAGTACCAACGGCAGATTCTGGCGCTCAAAGAGACTATTCAGAAACAAACATTCAGGTAGAGGGTGTTGATGAAGCAGACATAATCAAGACAGATGGTGATTATATCTACGCTGTCTCTGGCAATAAATTATATGTTGCAAGAGCATACCCTGCTGAAGATGCAGAATTGATTTCTGTTACTGAATTCAAGGATTTTAATCCTAATGAATTATTCATTCAAGGAGACAGGCTGTTGATGTTTGGTTCTTCATCTCATGATAATATAAAACCATATCCAGAACCAATGTCTGCAGCAGGAGCAAAGATGATTGCTCCAGATATCTGGCCAGGACCAAGGCATGTTGGCGTGGTTTCTGCTAAGTTGTTTACTATTGCTGACAAAAAAGATCCTGATGTTCTTAGGACTGTTGAAATTGAAGGCAGTTATGTTTCATCTAGAAAGATTGGTTCTGATGTTTATTTTGTGGTTAATTCATACCCTAACTTTGGACCAGAGCCTCGCGGATGCATAACTCCATTATACAGCGAGGATTCTAAAGAGTTTGCACCTATTGTTGCATGTGAAGATGTTAGTTACATTCCACCATTACACGCAAGTAATTTCATCACAGTTGCTGCAATGTCTATGACAGACGAAAATGCAGATGTTGAGAAAGAAGTTATTGCAGGCAATGGACAGAATATTTATTCATCTCAGGATAATTTGTATATTGCACAGTCAACTTGGGGTAAAGACCAAAAGACCTCTATCAGTAAGTTTGCGCTAAACAATGGCAAAATCCGTTTTATCACTAGTGACCAAGTTCCTGGAAAGATTTTGAATCAGTTCTCCATGGACGAGCACAAGAATAATTTCAGGATTGCTACAACCATAGAGGGCTATGCAAATAACAAGGATACCTCAACAAACAATATTTATGTTTTAGATTCTGATTTAGAGACAATTGGCAAAATTGAAAAGATTGCTCCAGGCGAGTCAATCTACGCAGTAAGATTTATGGGAGACAGAGCATATTTAATTACGTTTAGGCATGTTGATCCTCTGTTTGTTGTTGACTTGTCTAATCCAAGAGAACCAGAGATTCTTGGTAAGCTGAAAATTCCAGGTTACTCTGAATACCTTCATCCATATGACGAGAATCATGTGATTGGTATTGGTAAAGAAGTTGATGCAAGTATTGATGCAGACAAGATTCACACAGAAAACGCTGTTTACTTCACAGCTATTCAAGGAGTAAAGCTTGCAGTGTTTGACGTATCTGATGTCGCACACCCTATTGAACTGTATAAGGAAGTTATTGGTGATAGAGGCACAGAATCTATTGCTGCAACAAATCACAAGGCTTTCTTGTTTGATAAGGAGAAGAATATGCTGGCGATTCCTATAATCGTGGCAGAACTTCCAGAAGGTGCTGAAAAGAATCAGATGGGAGACTTTGTTTTCCAGGGCGCTTATGTGTATGACCTTACTCTAGAAGATGGTTTTAATCTTCGAGGCAAGGTAACGCATTATGACGATGATTCTGTTTTCAAGAAAGCAGGTCATTATTTCTCAAGAGATTCTGGCTCAATAAAGCGGATACTCTACATTGAGGATATCTTGTACACATTCTCAAACAAGAGACTGCAGCTGAATAATCTTGACAGCCTAAAGCGTCTGAAAGCACTAGATCTTCCTTACGAAGAAAATCAGTACGGCAGACCATACTACGAAGATGAAGTAGTGATGATGAGATGAAAACAATATTTTTATTTTTTATTTTACTGGCAGTAACTGGTTGCGTGGTTAAACCTCCCTCCTATGCATCGGGGTTTTGCAATGCAGATGCGGACTGTGTTCCCTCTGCTTGCTGTCACGCAACTGGCTGCGTATCAAGGGATCAGGCACCTAATTGCAATAATGTTGCATGTACTTTAAATTGTGCTCCTGGAACACTAGACTGCGGCGGTCATTGTTCTTGTGAAAAGAATAAGTGTACAGCAATATTAGAATTCAACTAAGAGCCTATCCTGCTCTTTTTCTTTTATTTTTTTATTGTCTCGCATTTTCTTGACTGCATTTGCAATCACTATATCTCTTAAGTCTTCGTAATCAATAAGTTTCTTGTTTTTCTGGACATCTTCTGTGTTTATCACTGCGGCACCTCTTTTTTGCGAAGTTTATTTCTCTTTAAATGCTTTGCTTATTTTTGTTGTCCAGAATGAAGGCAGTTCATTTGTTGCAAATCCTTGGTATTTGTCGGAGTGTATGTATGTGAGTCCTGTTGTTTCTTTTAATTCTTCAAAATGCTTTTGTACAGATTCATACACTTGTTTGATTTTTTTCCTTTCAAAGTCTTTTTGCATAAGAGAAGAAGGCTTCATTACTAAGAAGTCTGCTTGTCTTAATACATTGACTTCTAGGTTTGAGCTGTTTTGTGTTATGAATAGTATGCTTAAGTTCTTGTGTCTTGCAACTAAAAGTAAAGATGATAATACTTGATTCGCATCTGACATGGATTTTCTTGAGCTAAAGCTTATTCCGCTTTCGTCAATCAATACAACTGAGTCATTCTCTATTTCTTCTGTGCTTTCAACTGCATTTATCCAGTTTGGTATGTCTTTTGCATTGAATCCGATTGCATAGACTTGTTTTTTTGTTTTTGCATGTATGTTTTCTAATAGTTTCATTCCTATTGCGCTTTTTCCTGTTCCTCTTGCGCCGAGAATTATTCCGATTGTGCTTTCTGATTTGTGAAAAAAGTTTTCAAATGTTTTTGCTGTTCCTTTTATTGGCTTTACGTCCTGCAGTCCGGCATATTTTGCTTTTGTTTTTGGTTTTTTTATTGCTGTTTTTGTCTTTTTTTTAGTTTTTTGTATTTTTGTTCTTTTTTCATTTACTTTTTTGCTTGTGAATAATATTGCAGATCCCACACCATCTAATACAGTGTATAATCCTTTCAAGAAATACATTACTCCTTTGCTCGTGTATATGATTGCTGTTCCAGTATAATGTATTATGCCTGTTTTTTTCTTTCGTGCCATTTTTTTATGGAATTGTTTATTGATTTATAAAATATGCGATTATGTGTTTGTTCATTACTTCTGGATGGAATAAGATGCCGACGGTATTGCCTTTTTTGATTATTTGTGCGCATTTGTTGCTTTTTGCTATTTCTTGGAATCCTGCAGGTAGCTTGACTGCAAAATCATGGAGTTTATATGCTTCAAATTTATTTTGTTCTATCCCAAGACAGTTTTCTTTCATTATTATTTCTGTTGGGCCTATTTCTTGGCATTCATACGTTTCTGCGCCATGTATCTGTCCTATCAATTGCATTCCCATGCAGATTCCTAAAAGCGGTTTTTCAAAGTCTTTTATCCATTGGAATTTTTCAGGATGTTTTCTTGCTTCGTTGTCTTTTAGTGCGGTTCCGGATATTATTATTTTGTCTGCTTTTTCAATATCTTCTTTTTTCAGTTTGGTAAAATGCTTTATTGTAAAATCATCAATAAGATCTGTTATAGGCTTTACAAATTCAGAAGAATGAAGATGGTATTTGCAGGTGTCAATCACTAATATCATTTTAGTTCTACCTTTTTGATTATTAATGTTCCTTGATTGTTTGCATATTCTTTTTTTGTTTCAATCATCTCTATTTTTTTCTTATGTATTGGAGAATTAACAACCATTGTCTCAAACTCTCCACCCTCTCCCGCGACATTGATTTTGTATTTTTCTTCAAGTTCTTTCATGTCTTTCAATGCATTTTCATCTAATTTTCTTCCCAGCCATGTTTCTTCTAATGGATATGCTGCAATTCCTGTTATTACGACTTCAAATTTATCTTTGATTAAATCTTTCAAGAGTTCCATCTGATTTATCTGCCAAAGAGGATTGAACTGCCATAGTCCTAAAGTACTGCATATTCTCTGTACTCTTGAAGCTTGATAAGTAGACGCAACCGCTCCCGTTATAATTCCCTCAATAGCATATTTTTCTTTTGCTTGCTCAATTGTTTTCTGCAGGTCTTTTAGTTCTTCTTCCTTTACACCTTTTGTCTCAACAAGAATTAATGGTATTCCTAGTGCCTCTGCTTGTTTCTCAATATGCTCAAAAGCAGGAACATGAAACATATAAGATTCAGGATTCAATGATTTAATTGCTATCAAACAAACCACTTCATGCTCTTTCATAGATTTGTAAATAGCATAAGTGCTGTCTTTCCCTCCTGAGAATAATGCTCCTAGTTTCATGAGAATAAACTAATGTTGCGTTTATTTAAAGGTTATTGTCTCAATGCATTTGCCACTAAATGGTGGTTACAAACCAAAAGCTTTATAAATATAAAAACACTATTATTAATAAAATGGCAGACCCAGTTAAAGAGACAAAAAAGAGGCTGATTTTAGCCGAAGAAGAATTAAACAGATATAGAGACTTCTCTTTAGGTGCAATTTTAGCAGGTTCAGTTGCGTACGCACCAAATTTACATGTTACAAAAGAATCAGACGTTGATCTGGTTGTTGTAGTTGAGGATATTAAGGAAACTCTGGACAATATCGTTGATGATGATACTGAAAAAGAAGCACTTCAGAATCGTTTCTTTGAAGGTTATTGTATTAAGAGAGTATCTGATGGTGTTCCTATTAGCATTCATGTTATAACTGGTGATGCTTTCGATATAATCAGTAAGTGTTTTGTCGCAGATATGCGGGTGTATCGTAAGACTCCCAAAGACGCAATTTATAAATTAAAAGGATTTGAAGGAAATACTTATGATTATAGGATTAAGAACATACAACTTAATGAATTATCTGGCGTAAGAACAATAGTTCCAATTTCTTTCATTAATAATGATAGATATTTTATAGGGATTCACAGAGACAAACTTCTTTGTAAGCCCCATATTTTGCACGAAAGAAATGGATACATAGCTGGAAAAATAGATAAATTGTGGTATACGGTAATTAGAAATCTTTGTGACGAATCCATGCGTTTATATGGTACTCTAGACTTGAATAGAATGAATATACTAAATACAATTGCAAAAAAGGATAAGTTAAGTCCCGATGCAAAAAAAGAAATAGAAGACAAAACTGATTTCTACATCTCAAAGGTCAAATAAGTTCTCGGATAGCTTTTTCAGGATTATATAGATTGAATTTTATTATGGCAAGAGAATCATATCTATGATCATTTCCTGAACATACTGAAATTGTTTTGCCTATCGTGGATTTGAAATTTCCTGAAACATCTACAGTCTCATGGATGTGACCATGGAGTGTCATGAATGGTTGTTTTTCTTCAATTAATTTTCTTATTGCCGCACTACCTACGTGAGTATAAGCATTAATCATATCGAGAACGGTATTATGTGGGGGCGCATGAGAAACCAAAAGAATTTTTTCACTTGAACTGCGCAATAATTTTTTTAAATCTTTTTCAATTGTAGATTTTCTACATTTTAAATTGAATTTAACATCAACAAAACCATTGCCTCGTGCTTTATTTCCATTAAGTCGGATATCTTTACGCAATTTTGTTTCTGTTTCATCAGAAAGATCCAATTTTTCCCAATCCTTATGAACAAAAGGTGTTAATGGCACATAAGAATACCCTGCAATTTTAAAATCTTCATGTAATTTAATGCATTTATTATGAATTGGTATAAAACCTATTGTTTTCTCATTCTTTTTTAGAAGTGGAATATTGGATCTATAATCATCGTTTCCTAGCATAATATAAATTGGACAAGAGTGTTGTCTTTTTTTGTTATTATTATTAAATTCTTTTATGCGAGGAAATAATTCTTTTTCAAGAAATGTTTTTTGACCTTTTATTGTTCTATTTTTTGGGTCTTTAGGTGCAATGTCTCCTCCGATTATAATTGCGTCGGTACAATCAGAATACGCTTTTTGAAATAACTTGTTATATTGTTGTACATTTCCATGCAAATCTGCTGTAAAAATTATGTTAAAATTTCTTTTATTATCCAGAGTGAGTTCTTCATTAAATGTAAGTCTTCTGATTGCATCTCTAAAAACTTCTGATTTGTTTGAATAAAGTCCTCTATCCACTAGTTTTTGGGACTTATTTACTAATTCTTTTGTTAGCCTTATTTGTATAGTTTGCATTACTATAGTACTGTGTTTGCGAGTATTTAAAGCTTTCTAAATTTAGCAAACAACACTGCGCTATATAGAATACGCCACCGCCCGGATTTGAACCGGGATATCCCGAAGGAAACAGGCTTTCTTCAACCAAGTGCTCACGAAGTGAGCGCGCGGGACTTCGCGAAGCGAATGTCGCACTTTGCGCATCAACGGAGCGTAACCGGTTGTTCCAGGCCTGCGCAGTACCAGGTTGTGCCACGGTGGCATAGAAGTATGAAAACATGTGAGTGTTTTTAAAAGTTACTTATTTTGGAAGGTTAAAGAGAATTTCTTTGACTACATCATCTGCAGTCTTTCCTTCTGTCTTGATTTGAGTTCCGTAATCAACTCTCATGACCAGATTGTGCACTGCTTTTGCGGCTTCTTCTCCAAGAGTTTTTTCTCGTGCAGTGTCTCTTTCCAAGCAAACGTGTATTGGTGCAGTTAATGTAAAAGCATAATTCGGCGTGTCTAGGTGTCTAACAAGATAATCGATTTGCTCTTTATGATAAAAATTGCCGTCAAAAACCACAATTTTGTTTTTTAGATGTTTTTTTACTTCAGGCAGTACAGTATCAATCACTTTTATGAAATTTTTCAAAGGTATGCATTCTCCCTCAATTACATCTAATTTTTGATTTTTTAGAAGCTCGTCTATTGATATATATTCTGCGTTCAACTGTTTTGCTAGCTTTTTAGCTACTGTAGACTTGCCAACACCTAATGGTCCTCTGATGATTATGTAGTAGCTCATTTTTAAAAATAGTGGCGGCGCCGTGACTTTCAACGACCGAAGGGAGTTGAATCCTCTCGAACACATTTGAACACGGGACCCCTGCGTTGCACTGCTTTCTTAATCATAGGCATCTGCCTCATCGCTCAAGAAAAGCATTCATGAGCGCAGTACTATACCAGGCTAAGCTACGCCGCCATTAAGACATTAAAATTAGAGGGCCTTTTTAAAAGTTATTATTCTATAGACTTTATTATGGCTTCTTGTATCTCTTTCATCTCTTCTTCTGGGAATTTCTGGTGTGGCCATCTTCCTAATCCGTCTCCTTTTAATCTAGGTATTATGTGAAGATGAAAGTGAAATACGTCTTGTCCTGCATCAACGCCATTATTTTGGATTATATTGAATCCATCAACGTCTGTTGCTTTCTTAACTGCTTTTGAGATTTTTTTAGCAACTTTTGCAAGTTCTCCTAATGTGTCATCTGGCATGTCTACTATTCCTTCATAATGCTCTTTTGGAATCACTAGTGTGTGTCCTTTGTGCACGGGATTTATGTCCAGAAATGCAAGTATTTTATCGTCTTCATATATTTTTGAGCAAGGAATCTCGCCTTTTACAATTTTACAGAATATACAGTCTTCCACTAAACTCACCTCAAATTTTTTAATTTGAGGCCAGCAGAGTCTTTGATTCTGCGCTGCCTCAATGTTTTATTAAACCAGTTTACTGCTGCGGTTATTGATTCTCGTCCAAAGTTATGATCTTCGTTAACAGTAACTAATTGTGCTCTTGCTGCTGTTGCAATCGCTTTTGCTTGATTCATGCCAACAGAATAGTCTTTTGTTCCATTAATAACTAGAAAAGGAATCTTGATTTTTTTGGCATAACTAAGAATATCATATTTATTAAAATCTTCAATAAAAGAGTATTTCAGGCTCATTCCTGGCTCGACTTCAATCTTGTCCAGCTCTTTCCATTTTTTTACTCTTTTTGTGCCTGCATAATTATTAAGCGGTCTAATCATGTCTATTACGCCTGCTATTGATACTGCGCTCTTCACTCGACTATCTGTTGCAGCCATCATAATTGTTACTGCGCCTCCAAATGAGTGCCCAACAAGACCTAAATTTTTCTTGTCAACCTCTCTCAAAGAATAAAGAGCAGTTATTGCTGATTTTGCATCATCAATCTCCTGCGTTAAATTAATGTCATGAAACTCTCCTTCGCTTTTTCCATGACCATGAAAATCAAATTTTAGTACAAGAAATCCGTTTTTGAACAATTCTTCTGCAAGGTCTACTTTGTTTTTCGCATCCTTGTTGCCTGCAAGGCCATGACAAACAATAACTGCAGGATATTTTAATTTATACTTTTCCTCAGGAACATAAAGATCCCCTCTGAGTGTTTGCCCCTTGCTGTTTTTGAAGCTTATCTCTTTTTTCATTTGTTTCAAATACCTCTATTTGGAACATTGAAAATTTCAACTAAATATATTGTTTTTGGAATTTTCATTTTAAAACTTCATTTAATCCTGTCAAATCAGAAATTTTGTCAGGGTATTCTCTTGAGTCTCTTCTGTCTACTAGAATTGGTTTTATTCCAGCGTTTTTTGCGCCGTCTACGTCAGTTGGTATGCTATCGCCAACCATTATTGCATCTTCTTTTTTGACCTTTAGTTGGTTTAGTGCGGTTTCAAACAGTTCTTTGTCTGTCTTGAGATATCCTGTTTCCCAGCTCAGCACTATTGCGTCAAAGTACTGACCCAAATCAAATTTTTCTATTACTGATTCTGCTGAATTGTTTGGGCAGTTTGATACTATTGCTAATTTATATCCTTCTTTTTTTAATTTCTCAAGAACTTTTATTGTTTCAGGGTATAGATTTGCTAGTAATTTGTTTTTGTTCCACACCCCAATTAATTTGTCGATTATAAAATCTCGGGGTTCTACGTTTAGTGCTTTGCACACTTCTGTAAATGCCTGTGTTTGGTCTGAATATGGTTTTGTCATAAGTACCTGTTCTGTTTTAATGACAAAATCAGAAAATCGCATCCTTACTCTAAGAATATTGTATGTCTGTCTCAAAGGAGAATAAGTGCCATTTTCTACTAATGTTCCCCAAAAGTCGAATAATATAGCTTTAACCATTGTTTCCCCCTATGTACTATTGAGCACTTATCCTTTAAAAAGGTATCGCTGATTAAGGTATGGACTGGGCGGGACTTTCAGGGAGGGATCACATTATCGACTGAGTCCCATCAGACCTCGCGTCTGACCGTACGCCAGTACGTGTAGGGTGCAGTCCCTCACATTTGAACCCGCAGCCTCTCGGCTGCCAGCCGAGCGTTCTACCGGATTGAACTACCAGCCCACAAGGCTAAAAATACCGAATTTTATTTATATACTTTCTGCTTTTTAGGCTATTATGAAGGTTTTTGAGACTCGCGTGTGCCATTCTGGCAAGGCAATTAAGCTTATTGTCACAGAATGGATGGATACTCTGGCTATTGTTATTAATGCAAAAGCATACATGCTTTATGATAAAGGCAAGTTTATTTCTTTGTGTTGTATCAAGGATCTAGGCAGTATTCAAGAACTCGGCGTGGTTATCACAAAAAAAGCATATCGTGGCAGAGGGTATATGGCTAATTTACTGAATTATGTTCTGAAAGATTCCGGCCCGTTGTATCTTATCTGTCTTGCGCCGTTAGGTAAATATTACAAGAGGTTTGGTTTTAAGAAAATATCAAAGCCGCCTTGGCAATTGAGTATTCGTGCAGAACCATATAACTTTTTTGCAAGATTGTTTAATTGGGATAAAATAATTTATATGAAGAGAAATTAGTCGTATGTGCATAGCACCTAGCGAAGTTCTATAACATACGCTGCGATTCAAAACAAATCTGGAACAAAAGAAATATCAGAATCCGAACGAAGCGCGCTATGCACATACAAATAGCATTACTTTCTTACAGCCAGCTTAATATCGCCGTCATTTATTGTTTTTCTGCCTGCATGTTTTGATATCTTTACTGCTTGCGTAGCTATCTCTACTGCTTTGTCCTCAATAATCTCAACAAGAACGTCTAATGCTTCTGAACTTATCCTTTGAGCTCCTGCTTGCGTCATTATTCTTGCAAGCGGCGCTTTAGGAATGGTTGTACTTCGTTTTACAGCCATTTAATAATATCCCCCTTTGGTCTTTGGTATGCTCTTTTAAAAAGAACTTATTTATATACTTTTCTATCATTTTTGAAATGTTTTTATGTTCGACATATTTATATACTTTAAATCAAATTTAATCTAAAATGAAACACCCCTGTGAGAAAGTTATGCGTGAATTGATTGAGTATACTCGTAAAAAACCAGGAAAAATGAGAACTGGTTGTTTCATTATTAAGGGCGATAAAATTGTTTCAAAAGCAATTTCTACAGTAGTAATAAACCAAGATCCTACTGCTCATGGTGAAATAAATGCGATTAAAAAATACTGCCGCGCCAAAAAAAGTTACAGTTTAAGAGGTTGCTGGATATATTCTACTCAGATACCCTGTGCTATGTGTGCTTCTGCAATTGTTTGGGGAGAAGCTGCAGGCGTAGTATATGGCTGGGATGGTAGGCATGTCTGGAAAAAATTGAATATTGACCCTAAAACAATACTTAAGACTGCAAAAAAGAAGATTCAGTGTTATGGCCCTTTTTTAGCAGACGAGTGCCTGAAAATAAAAGGATATAGAAAAAAATAAGTTTATTTCAACTTCTGTATATATCTCACTGCATTCAATAAAGCAACACATCCTTCGCCAGCAGCAACAATAATCTGTTTTTCTTCTCCGTCATTAACATCTCCTGCTGCAAACACTCCTGGAACATCTGCCCTCATTTCTTTGTCAGTGATTATCTCGCCTTTTTCATTCTTTTTCACAAAGTCAATGAATTTTGTATTAGGAATTAGACCTATCTCCACAAACACTCCGTCTAATTTTAGATTATTTTTCTTGCCGTCTTGTTCATACTCTAGTTCTGTTACAAACTTAGTTCCTTTAACAGCAGTAGTTGTTGCATTTGGGATGTGCTGCAGATTCTTCATCTTGCTAATCTTATCAAGCAGGACTGGTTCGCCTTTGATTTCTTTATCTACAGTCAACATATGCATTTTTTTAGCGTATTTATCCAGTATCATTGCTGCCTCTATTGCAGAATTGCCTCCTCCAATAATTGCAACTGTCTTTCCTTTATACAAAGGAGCATCGCATGTTGCACAGTATGTTACGCCTTTACCTTCCAGCTCTTTCTCTCCAGGAACATTTAGTTTTCTTGGTTTTTTCCCAGATGCGATTATGATTGTTTTTGTTTCGTATTTTCCTTTTGCTGTCTTAATCTCAAATGTTTTTGCCTTTTTAGTTACTGTTTCTGCAGGCTCTTGCTTGCGCACATCTATTTTGTAATCTTTCATGTGCTCCTCAAACTTCTCCACCAATTGCTCTCCGGTCATAAGGTGAAATCCTAGATAATTCTCTACCTCTGTGCTCCACAGTGTCTGTCCGCCAATATCTCCTGTTAGAACTATGAAATTTATTTTTTGTCTTGCAGCGTATATTGCAGCGCTTAGGCCTGCAGGTCCTGCGCCGATTATTATTGTATCATAGACTGCCATTTTTCACCTATTGTATTATTATATTTGCTTTTTCTCCTTCGCCCATCTCTACTGCGCCGCCAGTGTATACAATTGTTTTGCCTGCTATCTGCGGCGGTGTTGCAACTCCGGTTATCGCATTTGTCTTATTTGTTGTATTTTCTTGCTTCTCGTCTATTACTGCATCAGGTATTTCTGTTTTGTTTTCAGGCACAGAAGTTACAACTGTTATTTCTTGTTTCACTTCCACTACTGGCTCTGCTATTTCTTCTGTTTTGTTGGTTTTATTCACGCCTGCTAATTCTTCTGCTGTTGGAACGCATGCTATTACCAAAAGTAATAGACTTAGTATTGCTATAAGGTTTATCGCTTTCATATTATGTGCAGTAGAATCGGAATTATTTAAGCTTTTTTATTCTGTAAAGCAAATAAACTCCTAAAATAAACATAGGAATATTCAGGCACTGTCCCATAGTAAGCGGACCTATCATCACTTCTGGTTCGCGAACAAATTCTGTCAAGAATCTAAAGAATGGATAAAGCATCAAGAACCAAGCCACAAAATAGCCGTGCGGTTTTTTCTTGTTTCTCTGGAAGAACAAGAATCCAAATATCAATACATCATAAGCAGCTTCATACAGTTGTGAAGGATGTCTGAACCCTTCTGCAGAAGAAAACTTTACTCCCCAAGGCAATGAAGTTATCCTTCCATACAATTCTCCATTGATAAAATTTCCAATCCTCCCAAGTGCCTGTGCTAAAGCAAGCGGAACAACAAAAACATCGCAAAGTTGCAGGAAATTTACTTTCTTTTTCTTTGAAAAAACATATCCTGCAATAAGAACCCCAACTAATCCGCCATGAAAGCTTAATCCGCCGTGCCATATTGCAATAATCTCTGAAGGATTTGCTAAATAATAAGAATGATTGTAAAACACCACCTCAAATAGCCGTGCACCAATAATCAGTGCTGCAACAAGCCATATCATCAAGTCATCCAGTTCTTTTAGAGAAAGATTCAGTTTCTTATGCTTGACCGCAGCTCTTGCGTAAATATACACAATAATAAAACTCAGAACATACATTAGACCATACCATCTTATCTCTAGAGGTCCTAGTGAAAGCAGTATTGGATTTAGATTATGAACCCACATTTTACATCTTGTTGATTATCAATGATATATAAATTCTTCCAATCGTAAAGGCAGGTATTAACAGTATTGCTCCTAAAATCAGTCCAAGTATTGGATTATAGGTTATTAGAAGTCCTGTTATTATGTTTAGTAATAAGACATACGCAGCAATCATTAATATTGATGGAAACAATTGTTTTATTTTTTTGGTTCCTGTTTGCCAGCTTTTCTTGACACTTAGGGTTGCATAGGATATTGCTGCAAAATACGCTAATAATATCAAGTAGAATGTCAGTATTATGTTTAGAACACTGGATGGTTCTGCCTGCGTAATTGTTGTTATAAGCACTGTTCTTACATCTACTGCCAGAACCAGCAAGTAGTATAGTATGAATATTATAAACCAGATTATGTTGATAACTAGGAATTTCTTAAGATAATCCAGATAACTTATTTTTTTGCCAGTTAACTGCAGTGCAATCTTCCAGTTGAGAGCCTGAAAAATACAGTATATCAGATACACTGTTACTGCTAATAATAGCAAAAGCAGTATCATATCGTATAAGTATGGTTTTATGCTTTCATGCAAAAGCACTGATGCAAATCCTTTGCTGTATCTGGTTGCCTCTTGCACAGCAGTTCCAGCATAACTGCCGATTACATTTATGTGTGCCAGTAGTTTAGCATATATTGGTGCTGTCACAAAACCATACACTAAAAGCAATATTATATCTAGAGCACAGCTTAGCAAAAACATTCCTTTGTTTGCGTATGCTATTCTGCACGCTTGTTTTAGCCAGTCTGTTTCTTTCATGCTAGTGCTGCAACTATTGTTTTTGCTGCAGGTGTTGGGAATAGAAAGTCAAGGTTTGCAATTATCCATGCTATAATGATTATTATAATTAAAATTATAAAAATAAGAAAAATATCTTTTTTTTTAGCCATGTTCTGTATTTATAACAATCCAGTGAAGTACATCACAAGAACTATTATCAAAACAATTGCGATTATTCCCCAAATAGCTAACTTTACTTCAGGAACACATGTTGATCTATCGCAAGATATTGGTCTTGGCTTGAATTTTAATTTAGGTTTAGATCTCTTTGTTTTTTTCTTTGCCTTTTTTCTTTTTTTAGCCATTAACATCACCTCAAATTTTTACCAAAATATGACTCTCAGCAAAAACTCTTTTTTTATTTAAATACCTCTTTAGTATTTAAAAACCTTTCTATTTAAATTAGTTCTAGAAAAGATTTATAAACAATCGCGTACTCTTTTGTGTCATGCATGAAGGGTTTATTGCTCAGGGGATTATTGACAAAGCCAAAGAACAAGGTATTGTTAAGAAGATTGTTGTTGAAGTAGGTGATCTTGGCCATCTGCCTGCTAAAGAAATGAAGGCTAAATTAGAAGAGATGGTTGATTGGGAAGTTGAGGTTATTGAAGTTCCTGCGCTTGTTGAGTGCAAGTGCGGTTACAGAGGCAAACCTAAAATCTTAGAAAAAGCTCATGACCTTACTTTATTTGAGTGTCCGCAGTGCGGAAAAATTCCTTTTAAGATTATTTCAGGGGAAGAGATTGTTTTGAAAGATGTTGTGGTGGAATAATGTGTTTAGCAATTCCTGGAAAGATTGTGAAAATTGATAAAGACACGGCAGTAATTGATTACTCTGGCGAGATTAGAAAAGCCAGTGTGTCTTTGATAGATGATTTAAGTGTGGGGGATTATGTATTGGTGAACGCAGGGTTTGTTATGGAGAAAATTCCAGAAGAACAGGCACTGCAGTCAATTAAAGCGTGGAAAAATGTTGGAAGAAAAAATGAATGAGACTCCTGAAGAAGTTTTTTTTAAGTATGCGCGCCAATGCCTTTCTTTTTTAAAAAATAATCCTCGTGTTCCAAAAAACGTTTATGAAACACTTGTTAAATATAGAGAAGAAGGAGTTGTTCCAGGATGGGATTTGATTGAAAAAACTTTTGTCAATGCAATGCCTGAATACAAGAAGTTTATCAAATCCAAAAATCTTGATGAGGCTTCTCCAGATGCTGTGCGCAGATTTTGGCTTGAGCATCATAACACATATGCTAAAAAAGACTGTCATGTTTTTGTTGGTGTTGTTGAATCCGTAAGTGACGATGGGCAGGGCAGTCCTGTTTATGAAATTAAGTGCAATGGTGATTGCAGAAAGTTTTCAGGCAAATGGTTTAAGGATGCTAAGATAGGAGATAAAATTTCTGTTCATTTAGGATTTGCGTCAGAAAAAATTAAAGAAAATTTAAAATGAAAATACTTTGTTTTGGAAATGAGTTTGTTGAAGAGGATTCTCTTGCAAAAAAGCTTGCAGATGAAATAACAGTTGATGGTGTTGAATTTATCAAATGCGATTCTCTTGAAGGAATCAAGGGAGATATAATCATCCTTGATGTTGTAAAGAATCTTGATGAAGTAAGATTGATTCCTTTAGATAAAATAAAGGACTTTCACCCAGTCTCTATGCATGATTTTGATTTAGGAACAGAGATTAAGTTGAGAAAAACAATCGGCGAGATAAATAATGTCACAATTATTGGAATTCCTATGAAAGGAAATATAGAGTCAATAAAGCAAAGCATCATAAAACTTATAAATGAAATTAAAAAAGATTGAATCAGGAGGTAAATATGACAACTAAAGAAAATCTTCAGGAGGCTTTTGCAGGAGAAAGCCAGGCAAACAGGAAATACTTGTTTTTTGCTGACAAGGCAGAGATGGAAGGCAGGAAGCAGATTGCAAGATTGTTCAGGGCTGCTGCTGCTTCTGAGACTGCGCACGCAAGGAATCACTTGAGTGTCATGAAGGGAATAAAAACCACAGAAGAGAATCTTGTTGACGCTTTTGAGGGTGAGAAGTATGAGGCAGAGAAGATGTATCCGCGGTTTATCAATGAGGCAGAAGAGACTGAGGATAATGAGGCAATCAGAACCTTCAAGTGGGCTATTGCTGCTGAAAAGATTCATGAAAGAGAGTATGAAAAAGCATTAAAGGCAATAAAAGAGAAAAAGGATTTAGAGCCAACTAATTATCATGTCTGCCCTGTCTGCGGATACACTTTTGTTGGTGATGAAATTCCAGATATCTGTCCTGTTTGCAGCGCTCCAAAGGATAAGTTCGAAGAAATTAAGTAACTTTTATATACTCTTTTTTCTTTTTTATATTAAAAAACCTAGAGGTGATTATTTTGAAAAAGAGTGATGTTAAGAAGCTCGGCAAGCTTATCAAGACTGCTTGGTGGATGCTTCTTTTAAGAGGAGTTGCTTTTCTTGTATTAGGGCTTTTGTTCTTATGGCGCCCTCTGGAAACAACAAGTCTTTTGATTTGGATATGGGGATTATATCTATTGATTGACGGAACTTTCTCAACAGTGTTTGCGATTAAGTATCATTCAAAGCTAAAGAATTGGGGCATGCTGTTACTGCAGGGCCTTTTAGGAGTGTTTGTAGGTCTGGTTGCTTTGTTCAAGCCAGTGTTCTTCACAGCAATTGCAGAAATAACGATTTTGTTGATGATTGGTATTGCATTGATTGTGCTGGGAATACTTCAGATTCTTGCAACAATTGAGTTCAAGAACTGGTCCATGTTTATCGGCGCAGTTGTATTGATTTTGTTGGGAGTACTGTACTTTGCACAGCCAGTTTTCTCTGCCATAGTATTCATCTACTTAGTAGGCGGATTAATGGTATTAGGAGGCCTGACCTGCATCTGGTACGCATTCCAGCTTGAAAGATTTGCAAAAAGAATTTAATTTTTTTTCTTTTTTTTATTCCCAAATTATTTCTGAATTCTGTGAATTCAGAAGAATTTGCAAAAAGTCTACGACTTTTCCCAAATTATTTCCAGAAAATGTGTTGCACAGCTAATACAAGGATCATATGCTCTAATGAGCTTCTCAATCTCTAATTGTATCTCTGCTTTTGGTTGATCTAGTATTTTTGGCAAGAAGTGTTTGATATCATCTTCCAGATTCTGAAGATTCTGTGTTGTTGGTGTGGTTATGTTAATAAACGTTGTAAAGCCGTCTTTGTCATACATATACTTATGAAACACAATCCCTCTTGGTGCTTCACTTGCCCCAATTCCAGTTCCTGCTTTTGTTTTGACAACAACAGGTTTTTCCGGCTTAAATTCAGTGTTTTCAAGAACATCAATCACTCTTCTGATTCCTTCATATATTTCTATTGCCTGCGCAGGGTTGTTCATGAACGGATTATCCTTTCGAGGAAGTATACATCTGCACATATCTTTGCCTTCTTTTGTCAACTCATCATAATTATTTAGTATTCTTGACCATGCCCCTACCATGTAACTTCCGTGATCTGCTTTTGCAAACTCTGATGTTGAGCCTGGCTTGAAAAATTCCTTGAAATACTGCTCATAATCTGTTACAGCAATGCATTCTTTGCCGCCAGTACAGGTTATTGTGTCTTCAGGACACCAGTAGCATCCTTTCTTTGCCTTCAAAGCATAGTGTTTTGTCTCTCGTGTGAAATCAGGATACTTTAATCCGCAGAATAACTCTGCTGTTTTCTTTGCATCTGTTAAGCATGCTTTTGCATCTGCTAATAATTTCTGAAGCTCTTCTTTTTTTGGTATTGCCACAAATCCGCCAGGTGTTAAAGTAAAAGGATGTATATCTCTTCCGCCAATTACTCGAACAAGTTCGTTTCCTAGCTGTTTTATCTTAAGTGCTCTCTTGACTTTTTCAGGATGCTTTTGCGCCATCTGCACTGCGTTTGGAAATCCAGTATAATCTGGTAATGTCAAGAAATAAAGATGTAATACATGGCTCTGTATTGTTCCGCCGATATTCAATAATTCTCTCAAAATTTGTGTTTGTTTAGAAACTTTTACTCCCATTGCTTTCTCAGTTGCTTGTACAGATGTAATTCCGTGAACAGGAGAGCATATTCCGCAGATTCTTGAAGCAATATGGTTAATATCATTGTATTTTTTATTTTTCAAAATTCCTTCAAAATATCTTGAGCCCTCAAATATTTTAAGTTCTACTTTTTTGACTTCGCCTTTTACTATTTTTATGTGTAATTTGGCGTGTCCTTCTATTTTTGTTATGTGATTAAGGTTTATTTTTCTTGCCATCTTCTATATTTTTAAACATATTCAGTTTTTCCATTATTTCTTTTTCAGATATTCCAAATGACTTGAACAGTTTTATTTCTGCTTCATAATCTGTTTTTGGTCTTGGTCCTCTGCATCCCATACACTCAAAATTTGATTTTGTGCACACTGCAGAGCATCCGCCGTGTGTCACAGGTCCTAGACAAACTTTTTTCTGTCTTAAAAAGCATTCTGGCGTACCTCTTCTTGGGCACTCTGCGCAGACAGGCCCGTCAAACTCTTTCATTATTTTGCCTTTCAAAAACTGATTTAGAAAATTAACAAATTCTTCCTTGATTATTGGGCATCCATACATGTAATAGTCAACTTTTACATATTCTCCGATTGCAGCTGCAGGAATAGAGCCTTTTAGCATCCCTTGATTATATACATACTTCTCTAATTCCTTGTTCTCTATGAAGTTCCGCATTGCAGGAACTCCGCCATGACACGCACATGCTCCCAAAGCAACAAGAATCTTGCTTTTCTTCCGTATCTCTTTCAGCTTCTGCACTTCTTTCTTTGATGAAACAGCGCCCTCAACAAAACAAACATCAAACTTCGCTTTTCTGTTCTTCTCCTTCAAAAGATGGAAGTATTGAACATCAAACTTGCTAAGAACCTGAAATAACTTCTCAATAAAAAGTATAGTAAACTGACACCCTTGATCACATGTAAAAGATACAATTCCTAGTACTGGCTTTTTATCACCCATTTTAATAAGAAAGAGTAGTATTTGATATATTAACTTTTTGATTTAGTTATATGTATTTTCTTTAGAAAGTCTGTAATAATCATATTTACTACTGCAGTCTGTGAAGTTTTTGGCAATATTGTTCATTTCTTCTGCATTAAGGTCTTCTGCTTCTGTTGGCCGGATATTATCTGCAGTTATTTTTAGTATATTATCTTCTTTTTCAATTTCAAGGTTCCATGCATGCATTTTATTTGCAGAGAAGGATTCGCAGGTCAAGAAGGGATACTGTTCAGCATCAATTCCTTCAGTTGTGTATGGCTTCACTTCCAGTGACCAGGTGTATCCTCTGAAATTGCCTCCTGCTCCAGTGTGCTTTATAGAATAAGTGTAGGTGTGGTTGATATGTTTCCAAAAGTATGTGCTTTTGTCTATATTTTCGCAGATTGTTTTGTCTTTGAACAGTTTTGTCTTAAGAATTGCTTCTGTTATGATGCTTGGCGGCAGGTCTTTGAACTTTGCTTCATTAAAACATCCTTGTTTAAATTCTTTTTCAAGTTTTTCTGATTTTTCTTTTGAAAAACCAAGTTCGCTTAGAACATCATAAGGCTCATCAAATAATTTTGCCCCTGCAGAATCATAGCATATTGTGTGTGTCTTGCCGTCCCAAGTATTAAACGCAGAGTTGCAGGCGAAAATATTTTCTTTAATCTGCGTATATTTGCTCTCTTGCTGCTCTTTGGCAGTGCATCCTGTTATGACTGCTATTAAGCATACTAATAATATTAAATATCTCGCCACCATTTTAAGAAGAAAGAAGAAAAGGTGTTATATTAACCTTTTGCTTACAAAACATCCTTCGGCTCTGTCGTTATTCCAAACATGTTCTTTGCTTCTTTTGATAAAGCAAATAGCGCTTTTCTTTTGCCGACTATTTTAGTCACATCGTCAACTTTCTGGGTGACTGCAACCATTCTTAATTCTTCATTTAGTGCTTTGCAGAATTTTTCTATTCCGTCTGGCTGTCTTGATGCTATCAAGAACGGTCTTCCCATTGCAACTCCATCTGCTCCTAGCATCATTGCTTTGGCTACATCAAATCCTGTTGCATATCCGCCTGCTAAGAATATATCAAATGATGGTCTTTTCTTTAGTGCTGCAAATAGTGCTCCAGATGGCATGTTCATTTCATTCATAACTAGCCATGGGCTCATTCCAGTTCCGCCCCCAAATCCGTCTATTGTCAGGCACATTATTGGAATGTTCTCTTCTTGTTTTATTTTATCCAACTCCTCAATGAGTTTTATTATGCCCAGTCCCATCCCTGTTTTTATCCAGAGCGGTTTTCCATAACTTGCATACTCTTTGAGCGTCTCTCTTAATGATTCACTTGATAAACTTCCTGGAAATGCGTGTCTTTCATATTTTCCGTTTTCTTTTTTGATGACTTCGTATCCTGCGTTTCTGTATTTCTCAGCCATCTCTTCTCCTTCAAATTGGATTTCTCCGCCCATTCCTTGTTTAGCGCCCTGGCCAAGTTTAAATTCAATTGCATCTGCTCCAAATTCTGCTGCAAGTTTTGGCAGTCCTAATTTATGCTCATTTGCATTTATTTGTACAATAAATCCGCCATATCCTTCTTTTTGGTGTTTCTTATACAATGCAATCGTCTCTCTTACTTTCTCTTCACCAAATGTAATGTAATAATTCTCTCCTAATACTCTAGGTATTCCTGCTTTTGCAGCTCCGATTGTTAATTCATCATTTTTATCGCTGGCAACTTTAGTAGAACCCATTCCTGCAATCACTAAAGGAACTGTTACATTGAATCCTCCTAGTGTAGTCTCTGATTTTACATTTGTAAAGAAATGTCCTTCGCCGTATAATTCTGGCATGATTTGCAAATCTTCCATGTTTGCAAGTTTTTTCTCTGCTCCAAATTGTGCTGTCCCAAATGGTGCTGGAAATAGTGTCCTTCCAGACTTTGCCTTTGCACCCACTTCGCACATTCCGCACATGATACAGTTAGCGCATAATCCGCTCATTGCCGCATGATCTGGAGAATATAGTTTAGTATTAGTTAATACGCAAGCATTCTTGTGAAACCTCATCCCCTCTAAATCCGCATATTCTTTTTTATCTGCCATTGTAGATAAAAAGGGTTGAAGCAGGCTTTATTAATTTTGTGGTATCTTGTTTAATTGTCTATTCCAAAGTATTTTGCCATAGTTTGAGCATATGGCAGTTCTTTTTCAGGTATTCCGCCATTCTGCTGTTTATCTGCAAGTCTTGCTTTTGCAAATGGCGTAAGTTCGTCTTTTAACGGGTCTAGGTCATCTAGTTGGACAATTATTCCTCTCTGTTTTAGCTCGCCTACAATATACATTTTGTCTAGTATGTCGATTTTCATTCTGTTTTTTGCCAATTTAAACAGTATTTAAACCCTTGTTGTAGAAATTTCTACAATACATTTATATAAGTCATCAGTTTATATTAAAAACCATGAATCCCGAAAGAGCACTAGAAAAACTCGGCTTTAGTCCGAATGAAATCAAAGTATATCTGGCTCTGAATGATCATGGCTCTAGCAAGGCAGGAACTGTTGCAAAAATCACAGGAATGGATCGTTCATCCTGTTATAATGCAATAAAGACTCTTCAGGAAAAAGGTCTTCTAAGTTATGTCATGATTGGTAAAGTAAAATGGTTCCAGGCAACAGGACCTAAAAGATTACTAGAATATCTTAGAGAACAGGAAGAAGATATCAAATCAATACTTCCAGAACTGCAGGCAAGGCATAAAGCTGTCAAAGTAAAAGGCCAGGTTAGGCTTTTCAAGGGAATAAAAGGTGTCAAGGCGGTTTTTCAGGACATAATTCGGACTGGTGATAATAATTGTGTTTTTGGAAAAGAAGATCAGCTTGAAGAATTTTTGCCAGATTATCAGCCTCAGTTTATCAGGCAGCTTAAAGAAAAAAAGATTTTTGTTAGAGAGCTTGTGAGACAAGGCAGGGGAACAAATACTTCTAATCCTCGGCAGACTCGTTATGTTCCTGCAAAAGTAGAGAGCCCGGTCGTAACAAATATTTATGGAGATAAGATTGCTTTAATCATCTGGACAGATATTCCAGAAGCAATAATCATAGAAAACGCAGCCGCAGCAAAAGCCTACAAAAACTATTTTGAATTCATGTGGCAGAACGCTAAGAAATAATTATTTCACTATTTGATGACAACAAACTTTATTATAACGTTTTAGTAAAGTATGGTATATAAATCACTAGAGGGTATTTTAAAAACATGGTTGAGTTATCAGAAAGAGAGCAAGAGCTTCCAGATTTAGAGATTGAAAAATTAATTGAAATAGCAGTCGAACACCCAGAGATAATCTCACTAGGTCCTGGCGAGCCAGACTTTCCTGCACACAAAGAGATAGTTGCGCACACAAAAAAAGTTGCGCACTTAGTTAATCACTACTCTCCTGCAGGCGGATTAAGAGAATTAAGAGAAGCTATTGTAAAAAAACTAAAAAAAGACAACAAAATCAAAGCATCTCCGGATAATGTTGTTGTGACCTGCGGTTCTCAAGAAGCATTAATGCTTGCAACTGCTTGTTGTTTAGATGTTTCTGAGCAGATTATTCTTCCAGATCCTGGATACATGGGGTTTCTCCCTACTTGTGAAATGTTCAATGCAAATCCTAGATTTGTCAAACTAAGAGAAGAAGATGATTACTCTGTAAATCCAGATGAAGTAAAAAAACTGATAAACAAAAAGAAAACAAAAGTCTTGTTAATCAATTCTCCATCAAATCCAACTGGCAATGTCCTAAGCAAAAAAATATTAGAAGAGCTTGCAGATATTGCAGTAGAAAATGATTTATACATTTTTTCAGATGAAGCTTATGAAAAGATATTATATGATAAAGCAAAGCATCACTCTATTGCATCTTTTAATGGTATGGAGGATTATGCAGTTACGTTTCAGACGTTTTCAAAATCTTATGCAATGTGCGGATACAGATTAGGTTATGCTGTCTGTAATCAAGAATTAGCTAATGCTCTGAAAAAAACACACATTTTTTCAACTGTCTGCGCACCTACAATGTCGCAATTAGTAGGCATAAAGGCTCTGAAGATGGGCGACAAACACGTCAATCAAATGAAAAAAGAATATGACAGAAGAAGAAAGTTAATTGTTCCAAGATTAAATGAATTAGGCATAAGTTGTCCAATGCCTAAAGGCGCATTCTATGCTTTTGGAAATATTAAGTCTTTTGACAATAGTAGTAAGAGGTTTGTTAAAAAAATGATTACAGAAGCAAAAGTTGCTGCTGTTCCAGGTATTGACTTTGGTCCAAGTGGCGAAGGTCATGTTAGATTTTCTTTTGCAACAGATTATAAATTAATACAAAAAGCATTAGGCAGACTAGAGCCTTGGCTAAAGAGATATAAGAAATGATTTCAATCAGGATTCATGGAAGAGGCGGGCAGGGTGTTAAAAAAGCTGCCCAGATTCTAGCAAGAGCAGCATATCTTGCAGGTTATGTAACTCAAGACTTTGCTCTATACGGTGCAGAGAGAAGAGGTGCGCCTGTAACTAGTTTTGTCAGGATAAACAAAAATAAAATCAACACTAGAGGTTATGTCTGGAATCCAGATTACATACTTGTTCTTGATGACACTTTAGAACTGGCCTGTCATCTTCAGGGCAGAAAAAAGACAACAAAAGAGTTAATCAACACTGCTAAAGATTTGAAATTAGATGTTGAGTATTGCAGAGCAGATGCTACTGGCGTTGCAATGGAGATTCTTGGCAGAAACGTTCCAAATATTGCTTTACTAGGTGCGTTTGTTAAGATTTTTCCAGAAATTGATTTCAAGCATCTGAAAAAAGCAGTTGGAATCGAATTAGGATTAAAACATCCAGAAGCTGTCAAGAAAAATTTAGAGGCAGCAAAAATATGTTATGATAAGGTGGTATGTTGAGCAAGTTAATCAAAGAAAAGGAATTCAAGAATCTTGGGAAAAAAGGTATTCCTTATGCTGTTGAAAAACAGAAATTAGTTGAGCGAGCTAATTGGCGTGTGTTTAAGCCGGTTATTGATTATGAAAAATGTATTAAGTGCGGCCTATGCTGGTTACACTGTCCTGATGCTGCTTATTCAGTAGACAAAAAAGGTTTTCCTGTCTGTGATGGAAAAGTCTGCAAAGGCTGTTTATTGTGTGTCGAGATTTGTCCTGTTAAGTGCATAACTGTAAAAAAAGAAAGAGGCTAATAAAGAATGATTGATATTATTGACGGAAACAAGTGTGCTGCCTGGGGAGCTAGAAGAGCTAAAGTGCAGTGTGTCCCTTGTTTCCCTATCACTCCAACTACTGAAATAATCGAGACTATTGCTGAATGGAATGCAAAAGGCGAATTCAAAGGAGAGTTTGTTGTGCTTGAATCAGAACACAGTGCTGCCTCTGCTTGTTTAGGCTCTTCTATGACAGGTGCAAGGACTTTTACAGCAACTTCTTCACAAGGATTATTATTAATGCATGAGATTCTTCCGATAATCTCTGGCTGCAGAACTCCGATGGTCATGACAACAGTCTCAAGGTGTATATCTGCCCCGATTGGTTTATGGCCAGATCATAATGATACTTTAGCTATGCGTGATGCTGGCTGGATTATGTTTATCTGCGAGACTAATCAAGAGGTTTTAGACAGCGTGATAATGGGCTATAAAGTTTCTGAAAATCCCAAAATTCTTTTGCCAGTGATTGTTAACATGGATGGTTTTGTTCATTCCTACACAAGAACTGAAGTTGATATTCCTGAACAGAAATTAGTTGATAAGTTTCTGCCTCACCCTGAATTAGAGATTAGATTAGATGTAAAAAAGCCGATGACTCTAGGTATTCCTGCAATGGGTCTGGATTACATGCGATATAGGCAGCAGCTGCACACTGCAATGCTGGATTCTTTTACTGTTATTGACAAAGTTCACAAAGAATGGGCCAAGCTCACTGGAAGAAAATATGATTTTCTTGATGAATACAAAGTTAAAGATGCTGACGCAGTTATTGTAATGATTGGTGCTAATGCAACTATTGCAAGAGCTGCTGTTGATACTATGAGAGAAAAAGGGAAAAAAGTAGGATTGCTAAGAATTAGATTGTTCAGGCCTTTCCCAGAAGCACAGTTAAGAAAAGCTCTTGAAAAAGTAAATAAGATTGCAGTTGTTGACCAGAATATCTGTCCAGGAATGGGCGGCATTTTGTATCCAGAGATTAAGATGGCTCTCTATGGAACTAAAAAGATTATTTCAGATTATGTTCAGGGTCTTGGTGGCAATTTTGTTTCAGAAGAGGATTATATTGAAATTTTAAATGATATTATGAAAACTAAAGCAGATGATAGAAAATGGCAGATGTAGATTTTAATACCACAAAAAATTCAAAAGCGAATTTTTTGAGTATCAAAATCCTTTTTGCATATAGAGGACAATAAAGATGGATTTTAATATTAAGGAAGAGATGAAAAAACCTCATTTGATTACTGGCGGGACTTTTGCTTGCTCTGGCTGTAATCCTATTCTTGGTATTAGATTGATGCTCATTGCTCTTGGAAAGAATGTCATAATGGTTAACTCTTCTGGCTGCATGACTCTAACAGCTACCTGGCCTTTTACCCCCTATAGAATCCCGTGGGTTCACGGCGCTATTGAAAATGGCGGTGCAGTCTCTGCAGGAATATTAATGGGTCTAAAAGCACTTAAGAAAGACAAAGACACTCATGTTGTTGTCTATGCAGGTGATGGTGCTACTTATGATATTGGTCTGCAGTCTTTGAGTGGAATGATTCACCGTAATGAAAAAATAATTTACATTTGCTATAACAATTGTCAGTTTGCTAACACAGGTCATCAGTGTTCTTCTGCTACAGAACAGTATGCCCGCACAACAACAACTCCGCCCCCTAAAGGAAATCTTTTGCCAAGAAAAAACATGGCAAAGATGATGGCAATGGGTGGTGCAGAGTACTGTGCAACTGCTTGTGTTTCATATCCTTTTGATTTTATCAAGAAATTAAGAAAGGCTGCTAAAGTTGAAGGTTCTGTCTTTATTGATTTATTAGCTCCCTGCGAACCAGGCTGGTTGGTAAAACCTAATGAAACACTAAAAGCAGGAAAAATGATGGTTGAATCAGGCATGTGGCCTCTCTATGAAATTGAGAAAAAGAAATTCACAATCAGCCACACACCTCAGATGACTCCTGTCAGAGACGCATTAAAGATGCAGGGCAGATTCAAGCACTTAACAGAAGAACAAATTGTCGAAATCCAGAAGATTGTTGTCAAAGAATGGGAAATGATTACAAAAGCAAGATTCTGGGAAGCAGAAGAGTATTAATCTTGTTTTAAGTCATCTATTTGGTCTATTGCTTCATCAATAGATTTTTCTAATTCTGCATCTTCTTTAAATTCTTGTATGTCTTTTGCATATAACCCTTTCGCTACTTCTGTATCTCCATCTTCATAGTCAAATGTATTTTTTGGCTCTGGAAGAAGATCTATCAGCTCTCCATGCAATCCTTTTTTAGTTGTCCATCTGTAATATTTTATTTTTCTTCCGCCAGTGACTTCATCAAGATCATCGCTTGAGCATGCAAAACTATATTTAGGAATCTCGCTTTTATGGTTGTATCCATCAAGCTGCACTAGAACAGGATTAGTGCTATGCGGATAAACTGCCACAATAACTCCTTCAATTACTTCAATACTTTCTAATTCCTCTGTGCGAGGCACAAATTTCTCAATCCCCATAAAATCCAATCTAATAGGTGATTCTTTTTAAAATTAATGACAAAAATAAGAAGAAAAAAAATTAATCTTCGTATGCAACTATTTTTATGTCGCCAGTATCAAAGTCCAATTGTTTGTATGTTTCTGTTCCATTCCAATTGTATTCTCTGAATATCAAGCTCTGGCCATCTGCAGAATGCTTTTCTATCCTGAAGCCATTAACAGACTCATCTGTGTTATTGGTTATCTGCGTTACTGCTTCAGTAGCCAAGTCATATGCAAACAAATTAGGCATATTGCTTCTGCTTTCAATGTATACTGTTGAGCCGTCTGGGGAATGGTCTACATAGTTCGCATCTAATCCTGGCAATTGTATGATTTTCTTAGTTGCATTAAGTAAGTCTTCTAGAATCACAACTTCCCAGCCTGTTGCTATCTCTTCTGCGTCTCTTGCTAGGTGCTGATTGCCCGGAAGCATTTCTGCAGTCCATCTGTTGCTAAAGTTGCTGTCTTCTATAGGCGTGTTTGTCTTTGTTGCAGGGTCATGTAAAACAAGATTGCTTATTCCATACCATCCGACATTTGTGCTGTAATCCAGTACTGCTTTGCCGTCTGAGGTAAAACCGAGTATACTAGAGCCTGTGTGAGTTATTGCGTTAAATGGGTCATAAAATTCATCTGTGTCTGCATTGAACAACCTTATTTCCGGACTGCTCCAATCTCTAAAAGCAGTTATTGTACCGTCTGCTGAAATTGATTGCGGGTCATAGATTGCAGCTCCAACTTCTGCATCTGTTATAAAGTCTAGTGTCTGTGTTGCAGTGTCAAGACAGTACCATTCTCTATTGTCTGTCGCAGTATCTTGCAGCATAACCATTGCAGTTTCACCATTTTCAGATATGTCATACACAAAATCATATCTTTTTCCTGTAGGCAGGTTTACTAAGTTTACTGTGTTTGTATCAATGTCTAATGTTTTTAGATCTGAGTTTGGATAATTCCAATTTACCATAACTGCTGTTTTATTGTTTTTTGATATGTGGCGCACATCATGATTTGAAAGATTTAAAACTGGCGTTATTGAACCATCCGCAGGTCTAAAGATTGACATGGTAGGTCCGCTTGGACTGTCATGTTCAATAAAAATTAAGCTTTTGTCTTCTGAGGCTTTCTCAATATAGCTGTAAGCAGAACCTGTGATTAATTTTTCTAGAGTATTTTCTCCGAGTGTGTGGGTAAAGATATTTGCGCCAGTGCCGTCGTCTAGATTCATCAAGACTTTTGTGCCTGCACCATACGGAATTATTTCTTGACCTATCCAGCTATACGCATCTGATTCAAATGTAAGCAGACCTGTTTCTACATCATATATTTTAATATTTTCTATGTCTTGTGGGTTTTCAGAAAGCGTGATTAAATGATGTCCTGCAAAACCAACAGTTTTATCGCTGTTTATTGGGTCATTGGATATGTTTGTTGCTGTTCCTGTCTGCATGTTGAATACGTAGACTTCCCAGTCATCTTTTTCCCGAACTTCTAGTGCAGTAAAATCGCCGTCATCAGAAATTGCTTCGATATCTGCTACTGGTGTCTGCCAGTGATGTACATCAACATATTCTGTTTCTTTCTCAACACAACTTGATAGTGTTGCTAGTGCTGTCAGTAATAGTCCGGTAAGTGTAGTCTTGATAATTCCTGGTTTCTTCATTAGTATCCCCCACTATAATTCTTACAGGGGAAAGAACTGAGGATACTTTAAAAAGCTTCGTGTAAACTGACACCAGTTAGTGATTAAATAAACTGCATCACAAAAAACACTGCATATATGCTGACTAGAAGTATTCCATGTCTCCAGGTTATTGTTTTCTTGGTCATGAAGTAAAGACTTAACAAAAGCGTTCCCATCATGAATGCAGATGCCAGTCCGATTGTCCAAGGGTCTAGGGCAATAGGGTTAATTAATGCAACAAGTCCTAAAACCAATGTAGAATTAGCGACAATTGAACCAATTAAATCCCCAAATGCTAAACTACTGATTCCTTGCAATATTGATTTCACCTCAACCATTACTTCTGGTAAAGATGTTCCTAGTGCAATCAATGTTAAACCAATAACATAAGGAGAGATTCCTGCTATTGCTGCTATCTGTGATGAAGAGTATATCAATATTCTTGCGCCCACTAATAATGCTACTATTGCTCCTGCAAAGATTAATCCGTCTCTCCATAAATGTTTAAGATGGACAGTTTCCTTCATATGGCCCATTTTCCCTTCTTTTATCCACAAGCTTGCTACATATGCTGCAAAACCTGCCAGTAAAATAAAGCCATCTGGTCTTGTCAATGCTCCGTCAGATACTAATATCAATGGCAGTGCAACAAGCATGAGTGTCATGAAAAAGGTTTTTCCAACAATAGGGTGCTCTATCTTGATTTTTCTTCCAACCAATACCATTATTCCCAGCACTAATGTCAAGTCACTTATGTTAGAGCCAATAACTGTTCCTAAAACAAGTTCTGTCTGGTTTGCAAATGCTCCTGTAACTGCGGCAACTAATTCAGGAAGAGAAGTACCTACTGCAACTACTAAGAATCCTATTAAGTAGTGGGATATCCCTAATTTTTTAGCATAATTAGATATTCCATATATTGCTAAGTCAGAAGATTTTAAGACAATCACTAAACTAAGAATACATGCAATACCATAGAATATAATAGGATTTGCCTGTGCAAACTGTGCCCCTAGTTCTAGTATCATTTTATACTTTCTTGAATAGCTTTACTGCTTCTCCAAATATTAACACTGATGAGCTGATTGCTATTGCAACTAGCCAGTCTGTTAGTTTTAGTGGAACTGTGCGGAATATTTCATTTAAGAATGGCAGATTGATTACTGCAACTTGCAGGCCAACAGATAATATTATTGCCCCAATCAACCATTTGTTCAATTTTAATCCAAATATAGAATAATCTTCTGATCTCATATTCACGACGTTAAACATCTGGAATAGCATCAGTGTTGTGAATGCCATTGTGTGCGCATATATTGTGTTTGTTTCAGGGCTGTACCACTGGAAAACTCCTAAAGTTCCCAGCATCATAATTGTACCAATGAGAAGTATCATTGTTCCTCTTCTTTTGTTGACTATTTTTTCTTCAACTTTGCGAGGAGGCCGTTTCATAAGTTTTGGTTCTGCTGGGTCTGCGCTTAATGAAAGTGCTGGTGCTCCATCTGTAACCAAGTTAATCCAGAGTATTTGTATTGCAACCAATGGCAGCGGCATCTTAAGCAGGACTGCGATAAATATTGTCAAGACTTCGCCCATATTGCTGGAGAGCAGGTATTCAACAAACTTTTTAATATTATCAAATATAGTTCTTCCTTCCTCAACAGCATTCACAATTGATGCAAAGTTATCATCTGCTAGTATCATGTCACTTGCTTCTTTTGCAACGTCTGTTCCAGTTATTCCCATTGCAATGCCTATGTCTGATTTTTTCAGTGCAGGAGCATCATTTACTCCATCGCCAGTCATTGCTACGATGTGGCCTTTTTTCTTCAGAGCCTCTATTATTTTCAATTTATGAGTAGGATTTACCCGTGCATAAACCACGATGTCTTCTACAATTTCATCAAAGTTATCCAGCTTGTCTAAATCCATTCCAGTAACTGCTTTCCCTTTCATGCCAATCTGTCTTGCTATTGCCATTGCAGTTGCTTTGTGGTCCCCTGTTATCATTATTACCTTTATTCCTGCTGTTTCGCATTTTTTGATTGCATCTTTTACTTCTGGCCGTGGAGGGTCTATCAATCCTTGCAGACCCAAGAATATCATATCTTTTTCAGTGCTCTCTGTTGATATGTGCTCTCCTGTCTCTTTGTATGCAAAGCCAAGCACTCTTAGAGCACTTTTTGCAAATTCTTCATTGACCTCAAGGATTTTTTCTTTTGCTGTTTTAGATAATCTGATGACTCTTCCGTCTATTAGTGCTCTATTGCACGCGTTTAGCACTATCTCTGGAGCTCCTTTTGCATATGCTATGTTTTTTTGCCCTACTTTGTTTACTGTAGTCATTAATTTTCTTTCTGATGAGAATTCTATTTCAGCCACTCTTTTGCACTTGAGTCGCATCTGGTCTATGTCTATTCCTGCTTTTTTTGCACTCACTAGCAATGCTGCTTCTGTTGGATCCCCTATTATACTCCAGGTTTTGTTTTCTTTTTTGAGCTGAGCATCATTATTCAATAATCCTGCCATTAATAATTCCTGGAATCTGTGCGGGCTTTTTGTGAATCTTCCTTCTGAGTCATATCCTGAGCCTGACACGCTCACTATTTCATCATTTGCATATATTTTTTTCACAGTCATCTCATTGTGTGTTAATGTTCCTGTTTTATCAGAACAGATGACAGTGCATGCTCCTAGAGTCTCTACGCTTGGCAGTCGTC
This sequence comes from Candidatus Woesearchaeota archaeon, assembly GCA_019323135.1. Classification (GTDB taxonomy): domain Archaea; phylum Nanobdellota; class Nanobdellia; order Woesearchaeales; family ARS49; genus WJJT01. Next base: position 1,220 of record JAHWHT010000001.1, on the reverse strand, counting down.
TTACAAGAGCATTGTGTTTTGCTAGTTTTTTGACTCCCATTGCTAAAGAAACTGTCACAACTGCAGGCAGTCCTTCTGGTATTGCTGCAACTGCTAATGCAATTGCTGCAAAAAACATTGTAAATGTATCATTTCCGCGCAGCACACCTAGCCCAAATATTAATAGTGCTATTGCGATTATAGTTATGCCTAGAAATCCAGATAAGTGTGTGAGCTTTTTTTGCAGTGGTGTTGGTGCTGGTTTTGTCTCTTTGATTAGTTTTGCTATCTTTCCTATCTCTGTCAGTATTCCTGTTCTTGTCACTACTGCTTTTCCTCGTCCTTTTGTGATTATTGTTCCATTAAAGACCATATTCACTCGGTCTGCAACAGATTCTTCTCTCTTGAATGTTCCTGTTTTCTTCTGTACAGGCGATGATTCTCCTGTCAGGCTTGCTTCCTGTGTCTGAATGTTTATTGATTCTATTATTCTTGCATCTGCTGCTACTTTTTCTCCAGTGTGAAGTACTATTATATCTCCTGGAACTAACTGTGATGCAGGTATTTCTTTCTGCATTCCGTTTCTTATCACTATTGCTTTTAGTGATATCATTTTCTTTAGCGATGCTATTGCTGTTTCTGCTTTGTATTCCTGAATAAATCCTAGAATCGCGTTAAGTATTACAATTGCGAGTATTACATAGAAGTCTGTGTACTCTTTCACTGCAAATGATATAATCATTGCTGCTATTAATACCCAAACCAGTGGACTCTTGAACTGCCGCGCAAATATTTGCAGCGGATGTATCTTATCTGATTCTGTTATTTCATTCGGTCCATAGCGTTGTAATCTTGCTTCTGCCTCTGTTTGAGAAAGTCCTTTTTCAGAAGTCTTTAGTTCTTCAAATATCTCTTTTTCACCTTTTTGATAATACCCGTCCATGTTATTTTAAGATATATACAGATATATAAATGTATTGGCGTGAAAACTAATAGAAACATTTAAAATATACTATATTATAACCAAGATTAATACTAAAAAAGGTGATATTCATGGTTAGTGCTAAAGATCTCATGAAAACTACGTATGTTAAGGCAGATATTAATGATACGCTTTCGCAATTATTCGGAAAGTTAAGATTAAAAAAGCAGACTTTTGCAGTGGTTTTTGATAAAAAAAAGTATAAAGGTATTACTGGAAGAAAATGGCTTCTAACTTCAAGAATCGATGCTTCTAAGAC
>JAHWHT010000111.1 GCA_019323135.1 Candidatus Woesearchaeota archaeon | reverse complement strand
TTTTTCTCTGGTCCATTCCCCCATATTGTATATCTACTTTTAGATACTCTTCGTCAAGCGCCTGCATAATTGGGTATATTAGTCCGCATAGCTTAGGATTGTCTCCGAATTTTACTACTTCTGCTGCTGCTCTTTTGCAGTCATTTATGCTTGTCTCTGTTGAAGTTTTCAAGACATCAAAATAATAATCTTTCTTCATCTGGAAATCAGATCCTTTTACAATTTCAAAATTCTTGACATCTGCACCTATCGCTTTAAGCATTAATGGCATTACTTTTGCATAATACTTGTATCTTTTTTCTAGAACATCCCACGGCGTTCCGTCTAGTGCTCCATGCAAATCTGCCAGTAATAGTTTAACTTGAAATCCTGCTTTTAGAAAGTCTGCTAGTTTTAGCATTGGTAAAAAGTATGCAATATGCGGTTTTCCAGTTATTGCTGTTCCTAAGTACACTGCTGGTTTTTTCTTTTTCTCAAGAAGTTCTTTTAGTTCTTTCTCTGTGATAATCTCTTGAGTGTTTCTTTGGATTAATTCAAATTTTTCTTCGACATTCATACTTTATGGCTTCTCTGTATTCATATAAAAAGCTTTCTGCGAAAGTATATAAACTGAATTGGATTATGATGTATTATGCTTGCTGTAACATCCTTGACTGCTTATTTGTTCTGTCCTAGGAAGCTATTTCTCGAAAAAGTGATGGGTTATGCAGAGATTCCTAAGGCCGTGCTAGTTAGGGGCGCGATTAAGCACAAAGTATTCGAAGAGATGGGCAAGCATGAAGCAAATATTGTTAGTTCTTTTACAAAAGGCGTTACAAAAGAGCAGATTCTTGATAAGTATAATTCAATTTATTCAGAGATTCTAAGAAGAGTAATTCTTAACAGTAGAAAACAGCTGAGCCTGGTCAAATTACTTCCTATTTCTGCATTTAAGCAGTTTCACCCTATTTTTCAGCAAGAGGCCGCAAGCAGAGCAGAGATATTATTTAATTTCATTAAGGAAAAGAATATTTTTGGTATGGATTTGTGGGAAAGCATGACTCCTAAGGTTAAATCAGAGTATAAGATATCTGCAGAAAAATTAGGTCTTTCTGGAAAAATTGACCAGGTATTAGTGTATCCAGAGAGTATTGTTCCTATTGAGATTAAGTCTGGCTCTGCCCCTAAAGAGGGAGCCTGGGAGAATCATAAGGTGCAGCTTGCTGCTTATGTATTGATGCTGGAAGATATGTTTAATACCTCTATCGAAGCAGGGTATGTTAAATATATGGATGAGAACATTTCCCGGCGCATTGAGATTAATCCGTTTTTAAGGGATCAGGTAAAGAGTCTTGTTAAAGATGTTCAGGGATTGCTATCTTCCAAGGTCCTGCCTAAAAAAGTCTCTAACACAAATAAATGTGAAAAGTGTGGTCTGAAAAAAATATGTTACAGTGATGATATCGCCGAAAAAGCGCAACATTTAAATAGAATAGCGTCTAATTCAAATACATAAAAATAAGTTTTGAGGGTGAAATAATATGGCTGAAAATAACAAGCATTTCTCAAAGAAATTGATTGGTAAGACAGTAGTTAGCAAGGCAGGAAAGCGGTTTGGAGAGGTTGGAGATATTGTTTTTGAGACAAAGTCTGGTGAATTAATAAATCTCGTACTAAAAAGTCCTACTAGCTATACTGAAAAGTTGGAATTAGAAAAGGATAAAGAAGGCAAGTTATTGATTCCTTTTTCTGCAGTTATTGCTATGGGTGATTTCATGGTGATTTCTGAAGAAGATATTATCTAATTTTTTCCTTTTATTTGTTAAACCAAAACTATTTAAATCAGTAGTCGCTAGTCTTTTTTACAGGGGTTATGATGAATCAAAGTGTTATTTGGACTGAGAAATATAGACCATCTACTTTTGAAGAGATTAAAGGTCAAGAAGAGATAGTTTCTAAAGTTAAGGCTTTTGTTGAGCAAAAGAATCTTCCGCACTTAATGTTTGCAGGTTCTGCAGGAATTGGCAAGAGCACACTGGCTCTGGTTACTGCCAAGCAGATGTTTGGCTCTGAATGGAAGCAGAACTTTCTTGAGCTTAATGCTTCTGATGAGCGGGGAATAGATG
>JAHWHT010000034.1 GCA_019323135.1 Candidatus Woesearchaeota archaeon | reverse complement strand
TAGAGACATTTGCAGACACAATTAAAAATATATTCCAAGGCAAACCCAATTCGGAATGGAAACTAACTGAAAAACAAGAGATTTTCAATATGCTCTGCACACAAGTATTTGATAAATACGAAGAGTTACTGCAAGAAGCAGCATCTGCAGGAAGCTGCATAGAATCCACAGATTTTTGTCTCGAACTTCTTTTTGATTCTGAAAGATCAAACTTATCAGAATTAATGGAAAATCTATATTACAAGAATCCAGCAAAAAAACCAATACTGCAATCAATTAACACAGCATATGTATCACTACTAGATGCACTTCCACGAGAAAGAGCAAAAGCAAGATGGAAGATAAAAGACAGGGTAAAACAGCTTAAAAAAGATTACGGTCTTAGGAAAAAAGGTCACTTGCTGGTAAATCCTCTTGAATGGGATAAGTTCAGAAAAGATGAAACTGTGCAAAAAGCACATAGAACAGAAGACTTGGAAGACTTTCATCAAAAGATGGGTGATGCTTGGTGGGATAAAATACTAAGCACGCCTTGGCATAGCCAAGAAAGCAGCAGATGTCACACAATAGCTTATTTGTTTGATGATATAAAATTCATTCCATATATTGCTATGCTTGTAGGAGAAGACTGCGCATATTATTCTGAAAAAAGCCAAAATTTCGTAAGAATGATTGAGTCATTAAGCCAGGAAGAATTCCAACAGATTAAAGATATGAAAATTCCCGGATTAGAAGACCTGCTGGATTACACAAAAATATTGATTAATCAAATGCATGATTCAGAAGAAAACAAAGGAAAACAAGTAACATATTTAAGCGTATTAAGAAACCTAACAAGAACTTGCCAGCATTTTTTAGAAATCGGAACTGATCAAGAAAAGCATTTTACATTGAACCTTGCTTTCAATTCATATGTCACAAACAGTTTAAACGATGCAATGCGTGACAGCCTTATTGATTCAATAGTAAAAGGACTTGATTTAAACGACAGCGTAGCTGTTAATTTTAAAGAAAAATATTCTGCAGAGTTCAAAAATCAAATAAAAGAAAGCATAAAGATTAGAGGATCATCCAGTACTGCCAATCTAAAGCAAGTTACAAAAGATCTGCAAAATTTAAGTGATTTTTATGATACTGTAAAGGAATTAAATAATCAATTTGCAGATGACTGGTGGATGCCCTTATTTCTTGCATCTGAAGCAGAAGAATTAGAAAAAAAGCTCATAACCCCAGATAACGAGAAAACCTGTCAGCCTGCAATACATTATCTCAAAGGGCTGGCTCAAGCTGAAACAATGGGATATTTTAGCCATCCAAAGTGGGGAGCCACATTCCAAGCAAGAACAACAAATGCGTTACGAAAAATCATTCTAAATGATGCACTTGTAAGCTCAGCTGAAAACAGATTTCCTGTGGATCTTATTGAAGAATACATGCTGCAAGACTTAAAAGAATTTAATAAATTCATGGAACAAACAGAGGAAGTCATAAGCAATTCAAATGTTCCTGATGTAATAACAAAAGTAAGAGATGGCTTGCGTGACAAGATGATGTCAAAAGAGTTCAAGATACTTCGCAGTTATGATAATACTAGTTTTTTTTCTGGCATAAAACATCTCTATAGTTATATTCAAGTTCTTGATGATGAAGATATAGCTGAAGCATTCAAGAGAAAATTCGATACAAGCACAAGTACAAAAGTGCTTATTAAATTTGCAGATAGTTTAAATAGGGTTTCAGGCTGCAAAGATATTGCAATTCCTTTGTTAAGAAAAGTTATTGAAAAAGAAAAATCTCTTCAAAGAATAGAACACATCAGGCAGAGCCTGGAAGAAATACCCTGCCAATTACGGCATTATATCCAAGAGAGCTTTGACAGGCAGCCAGATGAAGCGTATAATATGATTAGAGAATTCTCACAGCTTATGCCTATACTGAAAAATTCAGATAAACTTAAAGAAAAATTCGAAAGCTGGGTGCAGGATATATTTGAACCGCCAAGATATATGGATTTAGAATACAGAACAAAAGGATTTGTAGTTTACCTTAATCCTGAACAAAAGAAAATAGAAGTGACAATAACAGACAAAGACCTGTTAAAAGACAAGAACATTGCAGATTACTGCATTTTAGCAACCTCCAAATGCTTTGCCCAGCGAAACAAAGCAGATGAACTGTTCAGCAATTTGCCCGGCAATGAAAGATGGAAAAAACAAGAAGCTATGAGACAAAAATATGAAAAAAACAGAGACAAAAAAATACTGAAGTTCGTGAAAATCAAGCAGCAGGCAAAAAGATTTGAAGAAGAACTCGACAGCCTTCCAGACAAAGAATCTCTTTCTGGAGAAGAACTTGAAAAAGTTACAAGGCGCGAGAGATTATTGACTGCACAGCTAGAAGAAAGAAAAAGAAAAGCAAATGAATTGATGGACAAGGCAATAGTAAGTGAAGTATACGACGTAATGGGTTATGCATGCAAACAAGCTCTTGAGAATATTGTAGGAGATATATCAGAAACTCCGAAAATAACTGAAGACTTGGTGCACGCAATAGCGCTTTATTATGATAATTATCAAAACAAAGAACTTTTGAAAAATATGCTTTGTGATGTGCTCAATGGAAATCCACTGGCAGTGCACAACAAGATAAAGAACAGGAAAGCAAAAGCAGAATTCGAGAAAAAAGGAGTTAGCATGGAAGCATGGTTGAGTGAGTTTGAAACAAACTATACTCCTGAAAGAAACATAAAGTTCATAGAATCAAAAGAAGAACAAAGACAGCATCATTTCAAGGAAGCAGTTGATATTTATGAAAAGATGGGCGTTAAAATAGAGAAAAAAAGCACTTATGAAACGCTTATGACAGAATATGATAAGATAAAAGATAGAACCGATATTGATGAAGCTGTTAAAAGAGACTTAAAAACTCAGCTTAGAGGTATAAAGAGTCTTGAAGGCGAGATAGAGGATGAAAACATTAATGATGTAAGAGTGTATATGGAAAACGACCCTCTTAAAGTCTTGCAGATGGGCTCTCATTTCCCTAACCAGAGCTGCCTTGCTTTAGGAAGCGGCAATTCATGGGCCGCAGTTGCAAACGCAGCAGACATAAACAAAAGAGTCATATACATAGAGATGGACGACACAGTAATAGCAAGAAAGCTTGTCTGCCTGAATGATGACGGAGAGATTGTCCAGTTCAGGACATACTCAAACCGGCTTGATCTTGACTTGAACAACTGCTTTGCAGATTATTTAGCTAGACTATCAAAAGCAACAAAAGCTCCGCTTGGAAAAGATGGAAACGTTTCAACAATACTTGCAGAAGAATGGTATAATGATGGAATGGTTCTGCCAGCCACACCAGAGCCAATCAAAATACATCCATTAAGTATGGCAAGTTAAATAAAAAAGAAATAAAATAAAAAAAAGCTCCTATTCAAGCTTTGAGTCTATTACTTTTTTAAAGTTCTCAAACGGTTGTGCTCCTACAACCAATTCATCTTCAATCAAGACACTAGGTGTTCCTTGAACTCCTACTTTCTGACCTTCTGCCATGCTTAGCTTGACTTTTTCAGCATACTTGTGTGAGTCAAGGCATGAATTAAAGTCATCCATATCTAATTCAAGTTCTTCTGCCCATGTTTTTAGGCTTTCTTCACTTAGATCTTTTTGGTTCTCAAAAATCTTGTCATGCATTTCCCAGAATTTTCCTTGGTCATGTGCACACTCAGATGCTTCTGCAGCTAGCTGTGCATGTGAATGGAATCCTAATGGAAAGTGTTTGTAATAGAATTTTGCTTTTCCTGTATCAATGTATTCTTCTTTAATCTTTGCAAATGAATCTGTCTCAAATTTTGAACAGAATGGACACTCAAAGTCATCATATATTACCATTGTTATTTCTGCATCTTCTTCTCCCATAAATGGAACGTCTTCTAAGTCTATATCGTCAACTGTTAACTGAACTGTTGGTTTTGCTGGTTCTGTTGGTACTACTGCTGGAACTGCTGCGGTTGGTGTTTCACTGCCCCCAATTCCAAAACCTTGTGTAAACATACTAATCAATAATAGCACAAATAATACTCCTGCAAGTCCTTGCCATAGAGTTATTTTACTTATTTTTATTTCCCCATCACTCATTATTACTCACCCCAAATGTTAGTATGCCTGCAAAATCACAACTTGCATTTAAACCTTTCGAAATAGCTATTTCAATCCCTTAACAAGCGCTCTCAAGGCCTTTTCAGGATTTTTAGCTTTAACAATCGCAGATGCAGCCAAAACTCCTTTTGCGCCTAGTTCAATAGCTCTTCTCACATCTCTAGAAGTACGTATTCCTGCCCCAACTAATACTTTAGTCTTGACAGCCTTAACAGTTTTAGAAATCAATTCTGGTTTTGCTTGAGAAACAGAGATTTTGCCGCCAATTAGCGTGTTTGGCTCTACAGCAATATAATCTGGCTTGAATTTATCCAGTGCTTTAGCTCTTTTTGTATTTGCACAGCACACAACTGTCTTTATTCCTGCTTTTTTAGCAAGTTTAATCCTTCTCTGGATTATTTTATTATGTATTGGGTGATCTGAGTGGTTCAATAGTGTTCCTTTTGTTTTTGCAGGAATTGTATCTTTAATCAACTGTAAGTAAACAGGAATCTTTACTGCCTCTGAAACATTTATCAAATCTTGTGCTCGAACAGTGATGATAATTCGTGTTTTTGTCTGTTTAGAAACTTTTTCGCAAATTTTAGCAAGCTTTACTGCATTCTTGCCAATGCCTTGCTTGTATTCCTTAAAGTTGATTAATATCATTTTCCTCTTTTAGATTGTTTCAAACATCTATATTTATATACTTTACCTTTTATATATAACACAATGAAATGGAAATTATTAATCATCACAGCATTTATTCTATTTGTAGTAATCTGGAATCCACAATTCAAATACGATCCTAATTTAGCAATAGTGCCAGATTTTGTTCTTACTGCAGTTGGTGAAAATAAAAATGATTTTGTCAATCAATTGATTGATGATTTTGATAATGTAAAAAATCCTTGGGCAAAAGGAGATAATTTTTTGATTCTTGCAAGATTAGAGAATAGAACAGATTATTACAAACAAGCTTGTGATAATTACCTAAGATACTCTCCAAAAAACACAGAAGAGTCTGCCTTATTATATGAAACTCTTGCTAGTTTGAATTGCAGAGGTAGAAAAATTAATTATTTAAAACAGGCTGCTCACTACTGGAAACAGTTAAGTGTTGAGTGGCGTGCAGATATGCTAGAGCAATTAGCAGATAATAAACAAATTGAATTTCAGTTTGAGACATCTGAAATAAAGCCTAACTTAGATTTAGATGATGCAAACAGTATTATTATTGGAACAACTACTGTTGAAATAAATAACAATGACAAAATTGTAACTCAAACCGACCGCGTCTTAAGAGACTGGTTAGGCATACAGCTTAGACAATCTCCTTTTCAGGGAGAAATACTAAAAGTTTTCTCAGAAAGATTAAGATACACAGAAGAAAGATTAATGGCGCCTGTTGGGTGGCATGAAGGCGGAAGATTAAGAGACATTGCAAGCTTTATCGATATAACTCATATTCCTGCAGTAGGAACTTTAGTTGCAAAAAAAGACAACAAATGGTATGCCAGTGATGAAAACGGAGTTTTCAGGTTTGAAGTCCCTAAAGATAAAGTTTCATACCCTACAACAAGGTTTTTAGCAAGCAATCTAGCAGTCATTGTCGATTCTCATGGAATTAACATGCTTGTTGAACAGGCAGTAAGAAACAATGCAAATGTTGCGATTGGGTGCTGTGACAGTCCTGGAAAAATTAAAGCAGTAAAGTATCTCTCTGACAAAGGCATCTCTTCTTTGTGTTTTACTGACTTAGATTTATATCGTGCTCTAGGAACTGATGTAAGAGCAGTCGGCAGTGCTCCTTTTGAATTCAAGGATAACAAAGTTATTTTTGGGGGTTTGCCTCTGCAAATCTATGCTAATGAAGAAATTGTTGTTGCAGATGCCGACATTGGAAAGACTCACGCCATTTGGTACTATGCAGCTCCTGCATTATACTTTAAGGAAATCAATAAAACATTTCGTCTGAACATACACACAATCCCTATGGATGATTTTAATTTAACAAAAAGAATTTTTGACAAAGCTAGACAATTAGACGCAAGACTTGTCGCATCAAGAGTCTACGAAGCAGAAGACTACAACGAAGCAAAGCAATGGCTCCAAGAATCTCGAGATAATCGTTTAATCTTATTCCATTCTATGTCTTACCCATATGGACTTTTGATTTCTAAAGAATTCAGAGGACAGGTCAGTTTTGACGATCCTAATGTTGTTGTAGGCGAGTAGAAAAAACTGCAATCCTCAATAGAAACATATATATACTCTTTTTCTTAATTTAAACTATAAAAGAGGTAAATCATGAGCTATTTAATCTTAGTAAGACATGGAGAATCCAGATGGAACTTAGCAAATAAGTTCACTGGTTGGACTGATGTTCCTTTAAGTCCTAATGGAATAAAAGAAGCCTTATCTTGCGCAAAAAAACTAGAAGGACTAACTTTAGATATTGCATTTACATCTAATCTCACTAGAGCTCAGGAAACATTACTAATAATTCTTGCAAAGCAGAGATACACTGGTATTTTTTTGCACAATCATGATAAAAACAAAAAACGCTATAACATCTCAAAAAAATTTGAAAAACATGAAATTCCTATTCATTCTGATGAGGCTTTAAACGAAAGATACTATGGAAAACTCCAAGGCATGAACAAAAACTCAGCAAGAAGAAAATGGGGCAAAGAAAAAGTGTTCAAGTGGAGAAGAAGTTATGATATTAAACCACCAGGCGGAGAGTGCCTGAAAGACGTCTACAAAAGAGTAATTCCTTACTTAAAAAAGAGGATTTTGCCAGAGCTAAAAAAACAAAAAGATGTAATAATCTCTGCTCACGGAAACAGTTTAAGAGCTATGATGAAATATTTAGACAAGATTCCAGATAATCAAATCCCATTCTTAGAAATTTCTTTTGGAAAACCAATAATATACAAATACACCAGAGGAAAATTAATTAAAGAAAAACATATACACACATTCAAGAGGCCTTTACACTGGTGATTAATGAACCAAGATTATTCCTATTGCAACAATTATTCCTGCAAACAATGCCAAGAGCGTGTATCTTTTCCCTTCTGCTTTTACTTCTGGCAATAAATGAGTTGCTCCTACATATATCAAGGCGCCTGAAGATAATGCTAATAACGCTCCTAGAGGGGCTCCCTGCATTCTTGAAATAAAAGGGTATGAAACCACTGCACCCAGTGGTGTTGAGATTGCTGCTACAATAAAAGAATACCGTGCGGCCTTGTTCTTGCGAAAACCTCCTTTCAATAATAAAAGATACGTTATTATTCCTTCTGGAAATTCGTGCAATACCATTCCTATTGCCGCAAGAATACCAGTATATATGCTTACGCTGAAAGTTACAGAATATATTATTCCATCTATGAAAGAATGAAATCCTATGCCTATCGCAGGGATTATTCCAAATGCGTGTTTTTTGTTCTTGCCAGGTTCGTCATGGCTATACCCAATAATCAAACCAAATATGTGGAGAAGCAGGAATCCTGCTAATAAATATATAGGACCATGGATATTCATCTCAAAAGATTCTGGAACAAGATGTAGGAAGGATACAGAAATTAATACTCCTGATGCAAAGGCCATTACATACGCAATGTATTTTTTCCCTATACTTGCATGCTTGTTTATCATAAATATTCCTAAAGAAGTTATCAAACATGCTGCTATGCTTGCCACTGCCACTGCTAAAAATGTGTTTGCCATTCTAAATTTTTCCTAATATTTCGTCGATTTTTTCTTTAAGCGCATCTTTTTCCAAGGATCCAACGATTCTATCAACTTCTTCGCCTTTGTTAAAAACAATCAGGCACGGTATTCCTCGAACACTAAATTCTCCTGCAAGTTCTTGATTTTCTTCTACATTCACTTTTGCGAATTTTAATTTGCCTTCATAATCTTTGCTTACTTCTTCAAATATTGGTGCAAGATTCATGCAAGGACCACACCACGAAGCCCAAAAATCAACTATCACTGGAGTTTCTGCTTGTTTCACTTCTTTTTCAAAATTATCTTTGTTTAGTTCTAACATTTTTTATCTCCCTCCGCTTTATCAAGTATTTTCTTTGATCTTTATCTAAATCTGTGAACTCATCTGTTTCATCTTTTATTAGTTTTGATGCGCTTCTCCCAAATGCAACAACCTCTACTCTGCATCCCTGCGCTCTTCTTAAATGCTGTAACAATGGTTTGAAATCACCATCTCCAGACACTAGCACAACAGTATCTAATCTTGGTGCAAGCTCTATTGCATCCATTGCTATGCCGACATCCCAATCTCCTTTTTTTGCTCCGCCGGCAAATATCTGCAGTTCTTTTGCATTTACTTCATACCCTATTTTTGTCAAAGCATCAAAGAACTTTTCTCTGTCAGTTTCTTCTGATTTTATTACATATGCTATTGCTCTAACCAAGGTTCTTCCTTTTACTGCTGCATCAAGAATTGCTTTGAAGTTTACTTTTGCATTATACATAAATTTTCCGCTGTAGAACATGTTTTGTACATCAACAAAAACTCCTACTCTTTGCGCTTTTGGGCTTTTTAGTTTAATTGCCATATCATTTCACCTCGAAAACTAAATTTTAGAGGTTTTGCAAAACCTCTGTTTTGTAAATTTGGAAATTTCTTTAAATTTCCAATTTTGTCGAATTTTTATTCGACATCACCTTTTTTACACAATATTCAAAACCGCAGCTAGCACATTTAACACATCCTGTTTCAGGATTAAATTCTAGTGTTTGTTTCATGCACTTAGGACATCGCTGCTTTTGTGGAGGTATATCTATTTCTTTTTTATCAATAAGCTTTTTCAACTTCTCCTCCATCTCTTTTTTCCAGTTCTCAAATACTTCGTCCATAAGAATTAGCTATAAAGTATAGTATAAAAATGTTTTTATTGTTGAAGAACTTCTTCAAGAACTAAAGTAATCTTTTTGCCGTTTGGATTGGATTTTCTAACCGCTTCCTTAACTAATGCTCTTAATCCTTCAACAGTCTCATGAGAATATTTTTGACCAAGCACGCCATTGGGTCTTGTTTGATACGCAGTGCAATTTCTCTCAGCCATAACTTGTGCTTCACCATCACTACCTGGATAAACTTCTTCTACAAAACGCACAGCAACAGATGGATTTTTTGGGATGCCCATAGCTTCATGTTTTTCCCATTGCTGAGTTTCTTGAACAGAAGACAGAATATCTGCTCTTAGTTGTTCATATGTTTCTCCTTCACAAGAAATGCATGCACTACCGCTTCCTGCAGGTTTAGCTGTCGCTAAATACCATCCGTCTTCTTGCATTGATGCAACATATTCTAAATCTGCCATATGTATTATATCTTGTTTTCTATCTATATAAAGCTTGTGACTAAATTTCATATTCTTTCTCCAATTTTTTTATATATTTTTTATAAAGTTTACCACTTCCTTTAATGTACACTTCTAAAAATGCATAAGGAATATTAATTATTTTTGACAAATGCTGCACTTGCTCTTTAAACACTCCTGGCGAAATGAAAGTTTCTGCACCTTTCTGTCTTTTACAAATACGCAACGCGCGTGGTTCACCCGCACCATCATCAAACTGAACTTTTCGACTATTAGAATGTCCCCCTATTGATTTATATTCTGCATCTGATTGATATTTACTTCGTATGATTTTCAAAGTCCTTTTCTCAAATGTTCTTAAATCTATAAATTTAGGCAAGTTTTTGCTCAGTCTCTGAGCAATCTCTTCTAGGCTATCTTTATCTGACATCGTAGTTCTTATCTCTTTTATTTTTTTATTCGTCTATACTATAGCTTACCAAAAACCAAATCTTCGGCAGTGTGTATCTCTTCAGGCGTATACTGCAGATCCTCAAGAAAAGGGTAGTAATCGCTTGTGAATTGCACGATTTGCCGCTCTAGTGCGCCAGCAGCAGTTATGCGTGAATAGCCAGCGTCTGTTACGTATTCTGTATCTACAAAAGTAAGGTTAAAATCATCTATTTTCTCAACAAGAAGGTCTTTTGGTGCAAATTCTCCTAAGAACAGGCCTTGCTCTCGAAATTGTCGTAAGGCCATTCCAAGTGTTTTAAAGAATTTTTTTTGTTGGGGCGGTGTAAAATTCTTAAATTCATGTAAAACCCGCAGTCCTGGCATGTATTCTGCAATAAAGTATCCTTTGGATTCTCTTGCAACAAGATCT
>JAHWHT010000110.1 GCA_019323135.1 Candidatus Woesearchaeota archaeon | reverse complement strand
ATTAAAAGAGTTAGAAGGTACGGCAGAGAGACTGAACAGTGAACTTGAAGGAACTGGCTATTCCGTCAGGGTAGGTCAGAGATACGGATACAAAGCTCTGGATTTGTACAGAAACGGAAAAATGCAGAGAACACTCAGGACTGGGTTGACAACTGGAGAAGCTCAGGAGTATCTCTTTGCTATGATGAAAGGTATGGAACTTTCAAGACACAAGAAAAAACTGGATACAGTGGTTTAATATGACAAGATACCATAAAACGGATGCATGGAGGGGTTATGAGATTCCAGATTTAGCGGTTGCTGGTTCTTCTTATACAGGGGAATGGAGTGATTCCCCCTGTCCAGCAAAGGATGTAAGACCTGAATTGATGAGAATGAGAACATTTCTATCCCAGAATGGCATAAAAACCAAAATTACAAGCAGTGATTCTTCCAATGCTTTTATGTCAAAGTTATGGATTGAAGTTGTTAACAAAAAGGACTTTGAAAAAGCTGGAAAACTTGCAACTGCATGGCTGACAAAACATGCAAATGATACCAGATTTATTCATGATGCTGATTTGCTGAAAGGCACAAAAAAGTTAAGGAGGTTAAGCTAACTATGAGTATGAGAATTTCATGGAAAAAACCAAAGCAGAGGAAATGGAAGGAAATAAAACTGGATTTCAAGGACAATGAAGGAACTGCAACTATATCGGATATGCTCAGAAGAGGTTTTGATGTAAAGATAAAACCCAAGGGAAAAAAGTCTTGGGAAATAAAAGCAGGGAGTATAAGCTAATGATTAAATACAAGTATTTGAGAGGTACAAATAGGAGGTAGATTGTAATGGACATGAAAAAATTCAAGAAAAAATGGAACAAGGCTGAAACTTTTTCCGATGGCATAAGACTTATAGAGAAATTAACAACAGAGCAAAAAAAGATTATGTATGGTCATTTGGTAGCGATTGATAATTTTAGCGGTTTGGATGCAAAGGATAAATTTTTAATGCTTGAAATAAAAGTACAACTGAGATATCCGAAAGAAAAATATCCTTTACTATATAATCACAAAAAAGAAAAATATAAGACAAAAAGTATTTCATAGGAGATGAAAAATATGACAAAAAAACTTACACAAAAACAGATGCTTGAAAAAGAATTGAAAGAGATACGCAAACACAGGAAAAATCTTGAGGAACAAATAAATTTGACTAAAGCACTGGAAGCAGAAAAGGAAGCTCTTAAAAAAGCAAAACATTGGAAAAGAAATGAAAAAATAAGGCATCTGGAGAAGAATCTTAAAAAGGCTTTTCTTGTATCAGAGAAAGGTTCAAAAAAGGTTGGTGAATTTCTTGGCGGAGTAAAGAAATTCATGAAGGAAGACCATATAAAGTGATAAATATGAAAACAAAGGTATGGCAAAAAAATGAAAATGTAGTAATTAATCCCAGATTTAGCGAAAAAAATATTCCGTATATAGAATTGATTCCTTTTAACAGGGAAATAACTCCAAAATATGCTGGAAGTATTATTAAAAAATTACTGAAAAAATATGATAATTTTATGCTATATTCAACTGACCTTGTATTTGACGGACTTAGCGAAACAAATGCTATGCTCTTGAAAGATAATTTCACGATTGCAGATAAATATACTGGAGAAACTTTTTATGTAATAACAAAGGCAAAAAATAAAATAAAGAAGGTATCCTGATATGAATGATGAAGAAAGAAAAATGTGGGTTATGAATGATGAAGGTCTTTATAACTGGTGGAAAGAATCACACATAGGGCTTAATGAATTTGTCAAAAGAAACAGGGAAACTCTTACAGGAATTATAAATAAAAAACTTGGCAATGTTGTATAGGTGAAATTTATGAGTGGTACTGAAAAAAGAATTTCAAAGAATCATATAAAAAATCTCAGAACTCTTGGTTCTAATGTGAAAAAACCAGAGGATAAAGTAAAACTTGCAATAGCACATCAAAATGTAAGGAAAGTTCCCCAGCACCTTCTTAGAAAACCAAAGTATCCTGAGTATGTTAAGATGCCAAAATCGGAGTTCAAAAAACTTGAAAAGAAATACGGAAAATACATGGATAATTGGCATTTCGTATCTCCAGATACAATAAAAG
>JAHWHT010000033.1 GCA_019323135.1 Candidatus Woesearchaeota archaeon | reverse complement strand
AAAATCTGTCCAACATCTTCTAAAATTTCAGTAATCGTAACATCTGCAAAATTACCGTTATTTAGTCTAGGGCGATAATCATTACATGCTTCTTCTATTTCTTTAGAGTATCTGTTCATGTAAAGAATAAAGTGAACGATATTAATATAGATTTGCTCGAGTTAAATTGAGTATTCAGCGCCAGAGGCGGGATTTTCATCATCCCACCTGTGAATTTGAACCCGCACGAGTTTGGGATAAACTCACCAGGTCTTGAGCCTGACGTCATACCAGGTTAGACCACTCTGGCTTTGCTGAATCACAAAGTTTATATACTTCGTGAATATGATTATGTTTGGGATAAACTTACCAGGTTTTGAGTCTGGCGTCATACCTTTTTTATTCTTGATTTTATTCTGTATATGCTTTTACAAGAAAAAATCGGAAAGAATTCGAGGGCTATAACCCTAAAAAATCCATCAATCCAAATTTTTAAAAAAATTTGATCAAAACACATGAGACACAAGGTCTCACAAGCGAACTAGTATTATCTGCAGAATGTTCGCAACATTGAATTATAACCCTAAAAACCCATCAATCTGCTCTGCTACTTTTCCTATTTCATCATATGTTCTGTCCATGTCACGCTTGAGGTCTTCGACAAGAAGTTTTAGATTGGGTTGTCTTAATAGATAACCTCTGCTTTCTGCGATGACTATTCCTTTTTCTCTTAAAGTGTTGATGTGGTGGATTACTGTCGCTCTTGTTAGGCCTAGATTTGCTGCTAATTTATCACTAGAAATAGGAATTCCTGCTTTAGCAGCTTTTAGGAGCTCAATAAATACTCTAAAGCAGGATTTGTCCTTATCACGGAGGTTGAACAACCCTAAAGAGTTGCCAAACCATTGCAACTCTTCATTTAGGGTCGTCCTTAAAGGCTTCCTAATCTGTAGGATTGTTATTCTTTTTCTGATTATCATATTCTAGCCCATGTAAGATGGCGTAGCTGTTGTCTTTGTAGCTTCTTTTTCA
Source organism: Candidatus Woesearchaeota archaeon (assembly GCA_019323135.1). Lineage (GTDB taxonomy): Archaea > Nanobdellota > Nanobdellia > Woesearchaeales > ARS49 > WJJT01. Next base: position 9,643 of record JAHWHT010000033.1, on the reverse strand, counting down.
GCTTTCTTGTGTTTCTTTGTTGCTTTTTCCAGAGCTTTTGGTTGTTTTATCTTGCCAAATTCTTCTTCATATTTCTTTACAACATTAGCAAGTACGTCAAGCATCAGCTTTGCGTGCCAAGGTTCTATCATGACAACATTATGCTTTAGTAAGAATGATGGTGTCTTGCTTCGCGGATCTGTTCGCGGAGTTATGCATTTGAAGTCTAGAGTAATTTGAGTTGGTGTAAAATTCATGCTGACTTCGTGAGCGAAAAACGGGTCTCCTTCCACGATATTAAGGTTGATTTGTTGCTTATCTTTTTCCATTGTTTGTTCACCTCATTTTGGTAGAAAGTAAAGCTAGTTAATAAAACTTTCGCTCCTAACCGAAAGCTTTAAATAGAAGTACATGTTTACTGCTTCTACGTTGGCTTAAGCTCAACTAAATGGTGATTTGAATGACTGAAAAAAAGCAAGAAAAATTGGACCAAGCACAAGTAGATGAATATGCAGATCAGTTGAAAAGATTGCAGGCAGAGTTTGAAAACTACCAAAAAAGGGTAGCTAAAGAACAAAAAGAATTTGTGTGCTTTGCAAATGAAAAACTGATTGCAGAGCTTCTAACAATAATGGATGACTTTGAGAAAGCTCTAGAAAATGTAAAAGACAAAGGAATCAAAATGATATATGATAAACTATCAAAATTACTTGTTGATCAAGGCGTAAAGCCGATCAAATCAGAAGGCGAAAAGTTTGATACCTTTAAACATGAAGTACTTTGCACAGAAGATACAGGCGGCGAAGAAGATGTTGTGGTTGAAGAAATTCAGAAAGGGTATGAAATGAACGGTAAAGTAATTAGATATGCAAAAGTCAAAATAACAAAGGCAAAAAAATCTGTAGGTGGAGAGGATAAAAAATGAGCAAAGAAAAAATAATCGGAATTGATTTAGGAACTTCAAATTCAGCAGCAGCAGTATTAGAGGCAGGAAGACCCAAAATAGTGCCTTCTGCAGAAGGAGCATCATTGTATGGGAAAGCATTTCCATCTGTTGTTGCTTTTACAAAAGACGGACAGATGCTGGTGGGGGAACCTGCACGAAGACAAGCAGTGTCTAATCCGGAAGGGACAGTAATGGCTGCAAAAAGAAAAATAGGTACAAATTTTAAATACAATGTGTATGGAAAAGAGTACACGCCGCAGCAAATATCTGCATTTATACTTCAGAAAATAAAGAAAGACGCAGAATCATTCTTAGGACAGCCAGTCAAAAAAGCAGTAATCACAGTACCTGCATATTTTGACGACAACCAGAGACAAGCAACAAAAGATGCAGGAACAATTGCAGGATTAGAGGTTGTAAGAATTGTTAACGAACCAACGGCAGCATCACTTGCATATGGTTTAGACAAAGCTGACAAAGACCAGACAATTCTTGTGTTTGACTTTGGCGGTGGAACACTAGACGTAACAATAATGGAATTTGGAGACGGAGTCTTTGAAGTTAAATCTACATCTGGCGATACACAGCTAGGCGGAACAGACATGGATAATGCAGTCATCAATTATATTGTCAAAAAATTTAAAGAAGATACTGGAATGGATATTGGCAATGATGATACTGCAATGCAGAGAATTCGCGAAGCTGCTGAGAAAGCAAAGATTGAACTTAGCACAGTTGCAGAGACAGATATTAATCTACCTTACTTAACTGCAACAGATAAAGGACCGCAACACTTGACAATGAAATTAACCAGAGCAAAATTAAATGAATTAGTTGATTCTTTAGTTGACAAGTGTAAAAAATCAGTTGACATGGCACTAAAAGACGCAAAACTAGATTCAAAAGGCATAACTAAAGTGATTTTGGTTGGCGGACCAACAAGAATGCCAATAGTACAGGAAAAAGTTGAATCTTGGGTAGGCCAAAAAGTTGAACACGGAATAGATCCAATGGAGTGTGTAGCAGATGGAGCAGCAATCCAGGGCGGAGTATTAGCAGGAGAAGTCAAAGACGTGTTGTTATTGGATGTTACACCATTATCATTAGGTATTGAAACGTTAGGCGGAGTGTTTACTCGCTTGATTGAGAAAAATACCACAATTCCTGTGAAGAAATCTCAGGTGTTTAGCACTGCGGCAGATAATCAGACTGCAGTAACCATTAGAGTATTTCAGGGAGACAGGCCAATGGCAAATGATAATAAGCACCTTGGACAATTTGACTTAGTTGGAATACCATCAGCACCAAGAGGAGTTCCGCAAGTTGAAGTCACATTTGATATTGATGCAAACGGTATCTTAAACGTAACTGCATTAGACAAAGGAACAGGTAAGAAGCAGAACATTGCAATAACTGCTCCGAATAAATTAGACGATGCAGAAGTTGAGAGAATGAGAAAAGAAGCAGAGCAATTCTCAGAAGCAGATACCAAGAAAAAAGAAGAGATAGAAGTCATTAACCAAGCAGATACAATGATATATCAGACCGAAAAGTCTTTAAAAGACTTTGAAGGAAAAGTAGATGCTAAAGAGATTTCAGCAATCAAAGAGAAAACAGAAGAGTTGAAGAAGCTGATGGCTGAAAAAGAAAAAGATGTGGCTAAGATTAAAGCAAAACTAGATGAGCTTAATCAAATAGCACAAAAAGCAGCTACAGAATTGTATCAGAAAGCAGGTGCAAAGCCTGGCGAGCAACCTAAAGAAGCTCCAAAAGAAAAGAAAGAAGACGTTGTTGATGCAGAAGTAGTTGATGACAAAGAAAAGAAAGAATAATTTTTTTATTCTTTTTAATTGAGGCTAAGGTAGGAGGTATTAAAATGAATAAATCTGGAAAGTTGAATAGAATTTTAATGGCTTCAGGTGCAGGATTGATTATTTTAGGCGCTGCATGTGAAGGACTTTGGAATATAGCTTGGTTGGGTTATCCCTTAGTTATTTTAGGCATTATTGTGTTTATATTTGGGAAATTTATAGGTGATTAAAATGTTAGGGCAATTATTTAATAAAGTATTGGATCTAGTTGAAAGCTGGGAGCCACAAGAAAAATATCCTAATGAAGACAAATACCGTAACGATTTGATGGCTTTTTTAAGAGAAGAACTGAGCAAACCATCTTTATTAGGCATGCCGCAGGCATTAAAAATAAGAAAAGAAAGTGGTAGGGCATTAGCAGACATTGCTATTAATGAGAAAATAGGTATAGAATTGAAGAAAGATCTTAAAAATCAATCACAAGTAGATAGACTCGTTGGTCAAATTCGCAGATATAAAAAAGGATATAATGATATAATCATAGTACTTGTTGGTAATACCAACGTTGAAATTTTGGATGAACTTAACGAAGCAATTAGAGAATCTGACCAAGGCGCACTGGATTTGCAATATAAAAGAATAGAAGTAATTGATAAAGGGAGTGAATCCTGCAAAAGAAAAAAGAATGATCTTTTTGGCGGATTAGGAATATAACACTGAATAAAAAATGACAAAAGATTACTACAAAATATTAGGCGTGAAAAAAGAGGCAACTAAAGAGGAGATTAAGAAAGCCTATAAGAAATTAGCCAAGAAATATCATCCTGATTTGAATAAAGATCCTTCTGCTGCTGATAAATTCAAAGAAGTGAATGAAGCAGCTGCTGTTTTAGCTGACCCTCAGAAAAGACAGCAATATGACCAATTTGGAACAGCAGATATGGGGCAAGATGCTGGCGGATTTGGTGGTTTTGATTTTAGAGACTTTGCTGGCCAAGGATTTGATTTTGAAAACATATTTGAAAACATATTCTCAGGAATGGGCTTTGGAGGCAGAGGAAGAAGAGCATCTCGTTCTGGAAGAGGAAGAGATTTAGTAGTAGATATGACAATCACACTAGAGGAAGCTGCAAAAGGTGTGAAAAAGAAAATTGATATTGATAAATTAGTTAAATGTAAAACCTGCAAAGGAACTGGAGCTGAAAAAGGCAGTTCAATGAAAACATGCGAGCAATGTAATGGAACCGGAGTTTCCAGACAGACAAGACAGACACCATTTGGTGTGTTTCAAACTCAAACAAGATGCAGACAGTGCAGTGGAAGAGGAGAATATATTGAAGAACCATGCCTTGACTGTAATGGACAGGGAAGAATTGAGAAAGAAGTTGCAGTTGATGTGAAAATACCTGCAGGAGTAGATGACGGAACACAGGTTCGTTTGAAAGAAGAGGGCGAAGCAGGATTCCAAGGCAATAGTGCTGGAGATTTATACATAAGAATACATGTGAAACCGCACAAAGTGTTTGAGAGACAGGGAAAAGAACTGTATCTTAACGCGCCTTTACCTTTTGCAACTGCTTGTGTAGGTGGAGAGTTAGAGGTTCCAACGCTTACTGGCAAAACCAAAATAAAAATACCTGCAGGAACACAGAGCGGAGTTATTTTCAGAATCAAAGGAGAAGGAATACACGATTTGCATGGCTATGGAACAGGGAGCTTGAATGTACAAATCTATATTGAAGTTCCAAAGAAAATCACTAAAAAACAACAAGAAGCCCTGAAAGAATTTGGCAAAGGCACAAAAAAGAAGAAAAAATGGTGGCCTAATTTTTTGAACTTGTTTTGAGTTCTAATTGTACTTGCCTCTTAAAACATTCTGAATAACCTGATTCTTAATCTCTGGCGGATCTGTTGTTACGTGTGCAGCAAATACAATTAAATTAAGTGGGTTGATGTTTGCGGCATTATTCAGGATATTCAAAGCATCAATTAAAGGCACAGTTAGAGTGATATCTGCATCACTGTAGTGACCGTCATCAAGAAGAATAATCTTGCCGTTCTTGTCCAGTTTGACTTTTAGTTTTAGTTCTCTGTCATTCTCAGCATCATCAAATACAAGGTTTGCACTATTGAAATCAGACATTACTTTAGTGAAGAATGTATTTTCATTAATGAAGTAAACAATTGCTTCTGCATCTATGCCAAATTCCTCAGCAGCATCAGTCTTAACAATCTCTGCCTTAATCTCTTCAACAACTTCTGGCTCTTTTTTCTTAATATCTTCTGTGATTTTAGGTTCTGGAATTTTGTATTCTTTTTTACACTGAGCAGAATTAAGAATCACATCTCTTATTTCCCTGAATTTATCATCTAGCATGTTCTCCATGCAGACAACAGCAGTAAAATAAGTCTGGTAATTACAATAAAAGAACTTAGTGTCAGAAATCATCTTATGCTCTTGGTAAGGTGAAGTGTATTTTGCAGTATAAACCTCGCCGTTCTTGTTTGATTCAATCAATTTAGAACCTTCTTGTTCTGGCAGAGATTTAATTATCCAATTAAACAAATCTCCTGGCAAGGCATTATGTTTATTAACTACAACAGAACAAATACCTGCAGAAACCCCTAAAATATGATCGCCTTCAATTTCATTCCAATCTGGATGAAGTATCTCAAAATCGTCATCTACGAATTTCTCATAAGATATTTCTTTTGGTTCTTCTTTAGTCTCTTCACAACTTATAGAACCAAGAATAGAATCATAAACATCCATCACTGTCTCATATCCAATCACTGTCTCAAGACAAGCAATGTTTATCAAATGGGATTTTTTATTGCAGCCAGCCACCTTCATTTTAGAGACTAGCTTATGCTCTTTGTAGGTAACTGTGCTTTTGACAGATAATTCTTCCTCATTTTCTTCAGAAGACAGGACGTGAGGAGCATCTTTTAGAGCAGTAGTCAATTGCTGATACCAGCTTTCAGCAGGAATATCTGCAGTGTCAATGATAACTGTGCAAAAACCTCTAGATACACTAATTTCTGTTTCATTGCCTTTCTCATGCAGAGGCCAATCAGGATATTTTATAGAAAAACCATCAGAAGTATATGTTGTGTAATTAAACGGCTTGTTGATGACATCTTCAGTATCGATTTTTGCACAACTAACAAGCAATAATCCTAATATGCAAAACAACAGCACATTCTTTTCCATGGTGAGTTACTGGTAATGTGGCCTTAAAAAACTATCGGTCTGCCGCAGAGTCAGTGGCCTAGCTTTTTGAATCTGTTTTAAGAAGCTCTTCTTTAAGCCAATCATGAGCAGTGCCTTGATCAAGTTTCTGCTTCAGATTTGCATAAAACTCATTAATCTGCTTCTCATGCACAGAATATGTCCAATCTGCTTTAAAGAACGGACGCATCTCTTCATCTGCATACTCTGCCCCCATCATCTTGTGAACTTCTCTTGGAGTGACTGGCTTCATAGGAATGTCTTCTAGTGTAAACTCTTTTCCTTTTTCAGTTTTCATTGCAGCTATATCTCTTGGACTCGTGACTAAATAACAAGATTCTTTCCACGGAAGCTCAAGTATGTTTTCCCAGGCCTGTGCAAGATGCATTGTGAAATCTGTTTCCTGTGCAGCCTCTTTTATCTTGCTATGATATTCTTTTCCAAGATTTGCCATAGTGATTGCAAGAGGGAAAACTGTTTCAGAAGTCTCATTGTTGATAAAATCTGCTTCTTTTTGCAAAAGTTTTACCATAGGTTCATTGTTTCTCTGATGATCATAATCGTTACGGCCCAGGTAATCACTAAAATTAACGTAAACTAAATCATCAAACTTATCAGAAAGATGGATGAACACTTCTTCTGCATCTCCTGTAGGATATCTTCCAGGGTATGCTTCGAATACTCTGCCTACATGCTCGGGATTTTCCTTATGTTTCTTGAGAAATTCAACAAGTTTTTCTTTTACTTTTTCTGAAGTCCTATGGTTAAAGCGACTCATTATGTTTGATGTTACCTTATCTGGTGCAGATGCATATTCAAGAAATAATTCATGAGCATCTTTCAGTCCAGTATCATCGCCTTTTTCAGAAGTGCGCGGCCAGTTCTGTGCAATAGCATAGGCAGTTCCTGGTTTTGATGCGTATGCAGCCATCAGTTCCTTGAATTCAGGTTTTTGATATTCGTGCAAGAGGTAATGCTTGCTGTCATACCATCTGAAACTAGATGTGATTGCGCGGACAACATATGGCTCTTTTTTGTTTTCATGCAGCAAATCAAGAAATCCCTGAACCCAGCTGAAATCTTTTGGTTTTTCATTTAATGGCAGTATCGCCATTCCTGCGAAATCTGTGATTTCTGCAGCAAGTTCTTTGTCAGATATCGATCCAACAACATCATGAAATTTTTCACTTCCATAGAACTCCAGCAAGACTTTTGAAACGTCTTTCTCTTGCTTTTCAAAAGCTGAGCGCGCTATATGAACTATGCTCCTATCAGCAACTTCCGGAATATGTTTCTCTACAACATTCCTGAATCCTTCTGACTCAAGCAGGTCAAGAAACGTGTTATAATTTTTGTATGTTCTTTTATGTGTTTTTTCCCCAAAACCATATCTTATGCTTTCTGCATGCCATTCCAGTCTGTTAGCCACACTTATTGCAATGTTAGGCCTGTCTGAAAAAGAGTCAATTACTTTTTTTGATCTTTCAACTGCTTCTGTTTTTGTAGAAAATCTAAAGAGCGGAAATCCGCCACGGATATTATGCTCTATTTTTTTGGTTATATCTTCAAGTGTCTCGGCTTCTTTTGTTTGCATTTAAACTCCCCCCAAGTTGTATATTAGCAGTATAGTGAACAAAAGTTTATAAAGTTTAGGGTTTTTAGCCATTGGTAGGTGGTTATAACACAGATCTTGATTCTGAGTGGAAAAAATGGTTAGAAAAGTCTAAGAAATACCTCTAGAATCTATGTTTTATATTTACACAAGCTTTAAAAATCAATTACTTCTGAATCGGACTATGAATAAAATACACACAGTTACGCTGAACCCTGCGATAGATATCCGCAATGGAACTCGATATGCTGGCGGGAAAGGCATAAATGTCTCTAGAGCGCTGCATAACTTAGGTGTGAAGGATGTTCTTACATACACTCTTGTTGGCGGAGAGAGAGGAGAAGAATTGCTTTATCTAATGGAAGAAGCAGGATTGGATTATGTTGTTCAAGAGATAGCTGATGAAACCAGAAAGACAGAGATAGTGCAGGGCTGGCCAGAAGTCAAGAGAAGCAGTGCAAGTCCTGAGGTACATGGCGCTGAGACTGGACAGTTAGTTGAAAAACTGCGAAAAAACGTTTCTAAAGAAGATTATGTTGTTCTTGCAGGAAGCTTGCCTGCTGGAATTAATCATATAATTTATGGGTACTTGATATCTAATTTGCAGACAAAAGGAGCAAAAGTTATTCTAGATTCTTCTCAAACAAATGCTTTAAAGTATGGAATGTGGCAAAGACCATTTGCAATGAAACCAAATGTTCAAGAATGGGCTGCAGTGACTGGAGCAGAGGGAGCAATAGATGAAGTACTTGAGGAAATGAGCAAAAAGCATAGTTTGGAGTATGCTATTGCAATGCAGGGTCCTGAAGGATTGACATTAGTGAATAGCTGCGGCGCAATAAAAGCAACACCACCAGAAATAACAGTTGGAAGTACTGTTGGCTCTGGAGATGCAGTTACTGCTGGATTTTTGTATGGCAAATTACATAATTTTGTTGATGAAAGCCTGGCAAGATTTGCAACAGCTTGTGGAACTGCAAGTGCTGAAAAAGAGGGAACAGAACTCTGCAATTTTGATGATGCCTGGAGAATTACCAAAGAAGTTGAAGTAAGGAAAATTTAAATAGTATGACTGCTGAATTCTTTAAAATGAGGTTAGGATACCCTTGTATAAATAGAAGCATTGAGTGCACTGCTAACTCTACGTTTAGGCTTGCATCTTACTCTAGAGAGAGATTTCTATCAACAGTCCAGAACAATCTTGATTGTTTGCAAGAAATACTAGAGTGGAATGTCGAGAAAGGATTCTTATTTTTCAGGATAGGATCTCCTTTAATACCTTTTGCATCACATCCTATCTGTAAGATAGACTGGGTAAATCACTTCAAGAAGCAATTCAAGGAGATTGGGTCATATATCAAGAAACACAAGATGCGGATATCAATGCATCCTGACCAATTCATTATATTAAACGCAAAAGACAAGAAAATTGTGAAGAATAGCATAAAAGAGCTGGAATATCACTGCAGGTTATTGGATGCAATGGATCTTGACAGTTCAGCAAAAGTGATGATACATGTCGGCGGTGTTTATGGAGACAAAGAAGAATCAATTAAAAGGTTTATTCAGAATTACAAGAAACTGCCTGCATTTGTCAAGAAAAGATTTGTAATCGAGAATGATGACAGGTCATACACGCTTAAAGATTGTTTGATGATACATAAAAAAACAAAGATTCCTATTGTTTTTGACCAGTTTCATCATGAATGCAAAAACAATGGCGAATCTGTTAAAAAAGCAATGAAGCTTGCACAAAGCACCTGGAGAAAAAAAGACGGCTTATTGATAGTCCATTACAGCGATCCAAAGAAAAATGCAAGAATAGGGTCACACTCAGAAAATATTGATTTAATTAGATTCAAAAAATTCATTCAAGAAACTAAAAATATTGATTTTGACTTGATGCTTGAAATCAAAAACAAAGAAAAAAGTGCTTTGAAAGCAATTGAAATATTAAAAAAACTTAAATACTTTAACTGCTAAATTAATTGAAAAAAGAATTTGAGTTAAGAAAAAATTTCAATCCCTAAGTCAAAAAATTTATCAGGATCTGGCTACAGGAT
>JAHWHT010000032.1 GCA_019323135.1 Candidatus Woesearchaeota archaeon | reverse complement strand
TTCCCCCATCCTGTTACAAGATGCAAAAATTTAAATACACCATAACTTAATTCTCTATTATGCGCGACGTAATAAAAGAGGATTTAATTTCTGTATTAGGTCAGGCTCTGGAAATGATTAAGAGCAAGGAACTGCCTGTGCAGGATTTGAAAGAACTGAGCAATCATGTAATTCATGATGCATCTATTTTTCAGGATGATGACTCTGTCTCTATCGCAGTTTTGATTTATGCATTATCTAACGTGATTCCTTATTGTGAAGAGCAAAGAATAAAGTATGGTGTTCTGGTTTCAAGTCTTCAAAAAGCATATACTGCCATTACTGCAAATGATTACGCAAAATATCGTGCAACAATAAAACAGATGTTTAATCAAATTAAGAAGATTGATGAAAAATTAAAAATATATGTTCAAGAGGTTCTTGACAGGGCAAGAATAAAAAAAGGAAGCAAACTGCATGCGCACGGCATAAGTATTGCAAGAACTGCAGAAATATTAGGGCTTACGCAGTGGGAATTGCAAAATTACATTGGAAAGCAAGGATATTTTGATATCAAAGAGATGCCTGTGAGACAAAGATTGAAAACAGCCAGGGAGGCTTTCAAATGAAAGCAATGATTTTTGATGCAGGACCAATAATCAGTTTGACAACAAATAATTTATTATGGACTCTAGAGCCTCTGAAAGCTAAATTCGGCGGAGAGTTCTACATAACAGAGGGTGTTCGCAAAGAGCTTGTTGAAAAGCCCTTGACAACTAAAAAGTTTAAGTTTGAAGCACTGCAGGTTCAGCACCAGATTGAAAAAGGCGTATTAAAAGTTATCAAAAATCCTGAAGTTACAAAAAAAGCAAAGCAGATGCTTGATTTAGCAAATAATGTATTCTATATTCGTAAGCATCCACTGCAAACCCTGCAGTTAGGAGAGCTTGAAGCACTTGCTGCTGCTAAATTAATGAAAATTCCGTATATTGTTGTTGACGAAAGAATGACTCGCTTGCTTCTTGAAAATCCTGGACAGATGGAGCAATTGCTAGAGAGAAGACTGCACGCAGATGTTCATGTAAAACGAGATAAGCTTGTCAAATTACACAAAGAAGTCGAGGGTGTCAAGTTGATTCGTTCGCTTGAATTGGCTGCAATTGCGTATGAACATAATATTTTAGATGATTATCTTGTAAAAATCCCTGAAGCAAGAAAACAATTACTGCAGGCAATTCTCTGGGGCATTAAATTAAACGGCTGCTCAGCTGGCCAGAATGAAATAGATGCTGTTGTTAAGATTATGCTGAAGAAGAAATAACCGTATGCGCATAGCACCTAGCGAAGTTCTCTAGCACACATTCTATTCAAAATAACAAATATTTGCCAATAATATTGCTGGCAAATATTTGGGATATAAAATTTCGATAGAAATTTTATATAAATCTGAGCATAATCAACAACAGAAGTCAAACAGAGCGTGCTATGAACATATAATAAAAGAAACATTTATAAATAAATTCAAGGAAATAATATATTAATAAAGCCTACTTTGACTCGGTTTCCGAGCGGACGGTGAAGATGAGTTATGAAAAAATTAAAGATCCTCAAAAAACAAAGGATTCGCCAAGAGTATTGGTTGGAAACATAGTTCCTAAAGATTTCTTTATTGTCTCTGGGACTGGCCAGAGCGACATAACAATTCATGCAGGTTCTTTTCATCTTGCCCTAAGAGAAGCAAGAATAGAGAGATGCAATATAATGACATATTCTTCGATTCTTCCTGCAATTGCAAACAAGATAGAGTTTAATCCAGATCTGCTGACACAAGGGGCTGAGCTGAAGACGATAATGGCTCGTGCAGATGTAAAACAGGGCGAAAGAGCAACAGCAGCAATAATGTTTGGATGGCTCTATGACAAAAAAACAGGGGAGAAATTCGGTGGAATTGTTGTAGAGTATAATGGAGGCAAGACAGAGGAAGATGCAATAGCAGAGCTAAAGTTAAGCATTCAAGAGCTCTATACCCATGGATATTCTGAAGATTTTGACTTAAAAGATATCGAGACTCACTCTAAAAGTTTTGTTCCTGATAAGAAATTCGGCACTGCTTTAGTTGCTCTGTGTTTTGTGAATTTTGAACAGACAAGATTAAATTAAAAAAAATAAAAATAATTAAATTATTTGCAGCAGATATTTGGTGATATGAATACTGTTATGTCGCCGATTTTTTCTTCTCCTGGTTCGCAGTCAAATCCTCCAACTACATTCACCACTCTTCCGCCTTGCTTGACACAGTCTTCTGGAAATATTACATCTGCTCCAGACATTCCTTGGGTTACTTCCCAGTTTGCCAGGGTTATTTGTTTTTCCTGATGTTCTGCAGTGCTTAACTTAACTGTAAAGCATCCAGGGCATCTTGCAGTCATTACTTCAATTACAGTAAGCCCATATTCTGGTCCGTTGTGTTCTACTGCTATTTTTGCAGCTTTTGTCTGCGTTTCATCTAATTCCCAAGTTCTTATGCATGCTTGTATTGTTTCACTCCAGCTGTATCCTGCTGGTCCTAGGCATCCGTGTGAATTTCTCTCTCCGCCAATTGGCTGTTCAGGCTTCAATTCAGGCCTGTCTGCAACAAATACATTAACTCCATCACTGCATTGTTCTGGATAACTTTCCATCACAGGATATCCTGCAGCCACGCATTCTGCAAAATTAGTTATAGTTGACGTAACACAAGGTTCTTCCCAGACACGCAGACATTTTTGTTTTGGAGCACACCAAGTGTATCCTGCAGATCCAATGCATCCGTGTACATCTCTATCTCCGCCTACTAATTGTTTCTGTGCACACCCTGCAAGCACAATCACTGCTAAAATCATTAATAATACAAAACCTCTTTTCATTTTTTCACCTCAACATCTCATAAAAAGCATCAAACACTGGTTTGTCTGTGCTAAAACTAAAGAATTTTGCTCCGACTTCATCACAAGCGTTTTTGATATCTGCTTTGTGGCTCTCTAGCTGTTCCTGGTATTTTTGCCGGGTATATGGTGTAATAAACGTCCTCATATGTTCTTTTGTCTCAGAATCAGTTAGTTTGTAGTCTCCGTCTAGGTCTAAATCTGTCTCTAATTTGTCCAAGACCTGCACAAGCGCAATGTCATGAGTTTTATAACGGTAAAGCACTTGTTTTATCTGGTCAACATCGTAAAGAAAGTCAGACACTATAACTACAAATGATCTTGCATTGATTAATTGCTTGTATCTTGCAAGAGATAATGAAAAATTACTCGCCCCTTTTGGTTTTCTTTGATTCAGATAATCTAATATTGCGATTATTTGTTTTCTTCCTTTTTTTGGTTTAAACATCTCTAGTTTGTCTGCAAACGTGCTCAAAACAAACTTCTCATTGTTCCGCAGAGCCATGTATGCAAATCCTAATCCAATCATTGCTGCATAATCTGATTTTTTAGTCCTTCCTAGACCAAATCCCATACTGCCAGAATAATCAACAATAATGTGTACAACAAGATTTCTTTCTTCTTCAAAACTTTTGACATATAATTTATCAGTTCGTGCAAATACTTTCCAGTCAATTGCTCTAAAATCATCTCCTGGAGTGTACATGCTATGGTCTTTGAATATCATCCCTTTGCCTGCGGCATTGGTTTGATGTTCTCCTGCATAATTAGAGGTTATTCTTTTATTTATTATCAGACTTAGCTTGTCTAATTGATGCAGGAATGTGGTGTCAATCATTTTAGTAGTGCTTTGATTACTGCATCTTCATCCATATTTTGTCTCTCTGCTTCAAAGTTCAGTATTATTCTGTGCCTTAAGACTGGATATGCCATTGTATTGATGTCTGTCTTTGATACATACTTCCTTCCTTCCATCAAGGCTCTTGCTTTTGCAGCCAAAACTAAACCAATTGATGCTCTTGGAGATGCTCCGTATTCAATCAAGTCTTTTTTCTTTCTTGTGTTTGCTACGAGTTGTACTGCGTATTTTTTAAGATCATTTGCTATTGGCACTTGTCTTGTTATGTTCTGCAGATACACTAGATTGTCTTTTTTCAAGATCGGTTTTAGATTAATTTTTTTAACTTCTTCTGCATATTTGTTGACAATTTCTACCTCTTCTTTGAATTCAGGGTATGGCGTCTTTATTTTTAGCAGGAATCTGTCGCTTTGTGCTTCTGGCAAAGGATATGTTCCTTCTTGCTCTATTGGGTTCTGCGTTGCTAATACAAAGAATGGTTCTTCTAGTTTGTATGTTGATGTTCCTAGCGTAACTTGTCTCTCCTGCATCGCCTCTAATAGTGCAGATTGTGTTTTAGGTGTTGCCCTGTTTATCTCGTCTGCAAGTATTATGTTTGCAAAGATTGGTCCTGGCTGGAATTTGAAGTTTCTTTTTCCAGAACTAGTTTCTTCAATTATGTATGTTCCTGTGATATCTGAAGGCATCAGGTCTGGTGTGTTCTGTATTCTTGAGAATTTTAAATCCATCAGGTCAGACATTGTTTTGACAGATAGTGTTTTTGCCAATCCAGGGTAGCCTTCCAGTATTGAGTGAGAGTTTGTCAGCAATGATACTATCATTTGCTTTAATACCTCTTCTTGCCCAACAATAACTTTACCTAGTTCATGCATTATGCGTTCAAACGCCCTTTTTGTTTCCTCGATTTTCATTATAACTCAACCTCCTTGTTAATATAATTATTTTATTTAGTAATCTCGCGAAAATAACTTTTAACTATTTTTTGATATCCTTTTGGTATGCTTTCTTCATAACTTGCGTCTGTTGACGCCATTATTTCTGTCGGTACTGTGCTCCTGAACTTCCGGTGTTCTGGTTCCTGTGTTTTGCTTATATCTGCATCACTGAGTATGGGGTTTAGCTCAAGCATCAGTTGCTCATTGCCTAGTTCTGCAATTGACTTATCTCCATAGATGTCATCTTCTTCAGGATTTCCCTCTTCATACTCGAGCAGCACTTCATCGATTTCATAGTCTTTGAATGCTTTGTAGTTCTTTATTTCGTCTATTGCTTCGTGTGTGTCAAGGAATCTTACATTGTATGCTGATGCTCCGATTATCAGGAACGCAACAACAAAGAGTAAAAATAATTCTCTTGTCAGTTTGCCAAAGCTGAAAAAATATGATGTCATTGTTTTTTTCATGTTCTGCAGGACTTCTTTGTTCAGGTGTTCAACAATTTCATAGTCTTTGTCAAGGTTGTCTGCTGCAGTTATCAGCTGTTCTTTTAGTGCTGGCACTTTTTCTTCTACATGATGATATGTCAGACTTTTTCTTCCTCTGTATATATGAAATATTACATAAATTGCAGTAGGTGCAAAAGCATAATACCACGGTAAAGTCAAAAGGAAAAATACCAGCTCAAATACTAGAAAGATAACTAGTGCATCCAATGTCCAGGTGAGTGCATTTATTTCTATTAATGCTCTTTTTAATTCACCTAGTGCTTTGGATATTGGTTTTGTCATTAACAGTCTCCCTCATCATCATCTACTGTGTTTAGCAGGCAGGTAATTTCGTCTTGCATGTCATCTATTGTGTCATGAAGTTCATCTGTATCGTCTTTTAGCAGGTCAACTTCAAGTATAAGTTTTGCTTTTTCAGTCTCTAGTTCGTTGACTAATGCTTTTTTTGCTGCAAGGTCGTTTTGGGTTTTATAGAGATTTTGCTCTGTTTTTTCAAGCTCAGACTCCAGCCCTAGTTTTTCAGTTGTCAGTTTGTTTTTTTGAGTCTCTAAGGATTCTTTCTCAGTTCTTACTTCTGTGAATTGACCGGATAATTGCGCTTCTCTTTCTTTTTTCAGGTTAAGCTCACTGCTTACCTGGTTTAAAGCAAATTGTTTGTTTTCCAACTCATCGCTTATTTTGTTAAGCTGCTCCATTTTAAGAGTGTATGCTTCATTTATTCTGCCAAAGTTTAGCTGGAAATATACAGTTGCTCCAACTAATGCTGCTGCACTGAAGATTATCAACAGTAAGAGCAGCAGGTTTGCATTTCGTGTTATATAGCTCATTTTTTCACCTAATTATATCAGTCTTTGCGTGTAATTCTCCTTATAAATATTTCTATAAGCAGGAGTATAATTGCTGCGATTATTAATGGCTGACGTATTGTTTGTTTTGTAACCACAGATCGTTTTGCTTTTGTTTTTGTGAATTCTATTATTCCGTCTACATCGCTTTTATCAAACACGCGTCCGCCAGTGCTTTCTGCTATGCTTTTCAGTTCTCTGTTAAATCCCATCATTTCATATTCTGCAGGGTAGTTTACTGCAAATGTTGCAGTGAGTATTTGCTGGAATCCTGTTGCTGTCGGCGTGATTGTGCTTGCATACATATCTTCATCTATTTTGTAGAACACATTTTGTTCTGATTTTGGCACTGTTTTTGATTTTACTATGATTTCTGTTGGTTCATTTATTCGCGTATCTTGAATATCTATGAATTCTGCGCTTTTTCTGTCTGGATCTCCTATTGCCCAGTTGAATGTTCTGGTTACTAGGTTTGAGTTTTGTTTGCTTAGCAGTTCTCCTGCCCACTCTGTGCCGTCATCTGTTGTTAATGCCGCAATTCTGCCAAGTCCTAGTCTCCATATTGTCAATAGAGGGTCTCCTGTTGATGTTGTTGCAAGCAGTCTTGCAGTTGTTTTTGGCATTCCATTGTTAAATCCATATATTGCTGCTTTTGGTTCTATTCCTGCTGTGATAAAGTGATTCGAGTCTAGTATCTGAAGATTCATTTTGTTGGATTTTTGTTCTTCTTCATCCAAATCCCCGAATAATATTTTTAATCTTGAGCTCTCTGTTGCTTTAAAGTATATTCCGTGTGCAAGCTGTGCTATCTGTTGCATTAATGGCTCGTTTGTTGTTGGCCCAACTCCTACTGTGTATATTTTGATTCCAAGGTTTGTTGCAAGTTTTGCAGCCTCTGTTGCTGCTGATTCTGCTTGTGTTTTTCCATCGCTGATTAAGATTATGTTTTTTCCGCCAGCCATTTCTTCTAGTATTGATATTGCTTTAAGCATTCCTGCACTTACTAGTGTTCCGCCTCCGTGAGACAGCCGGGATATTTTATCTTCAAGATTTTGTTTTTCATATACATAAGATGGTTCAGATACTAGGTATGCTTTAGTGTTGAACGCAACAACTGCTAGTCTTGTATTCATTGATAAATCTCGGTAAGCTCCTAGTGCTAATGCTTTTTCTACATCTACTGTTGTATCAGAACCAAATTGAGCACTTGTACTGCCGCTTATGTCTACCACTACAACTATGCTTGTCTCGCCCTCTTTTTTGCCAGGTGCTGAAACATATACTGGCAGAAGTGTCTCAAATAATGAGTTTTTATAATCTCCTCTGTCAAATGAATTGTCTCCGCCTATTGCCACCATGCCATTTCCATCTGCTACAAAGTCATTTAGTACATCTGTTGTTGCTTTTAGTGTGTCTGCATTGATATTATTAATCGCAACAGCATAATAATCATTTAATGGCGGAAGGCTGTTTCCACTATCTACTACGTATATTTGATCTAGCAGAGTTTTCATTGGTGATGCTTCTTCTGTGTAAAAGAATATTTTTGGTTTCTGAACTACTTTTACTGTTTTATGATATACATTATTTTGCGGGAAATAGTCATTTGATTGTATTTGTGCAGATATTTTATGATAGCCTGGTGTCATCATTTTTGTGAATTGTATTATTGTTTCTTTTGTGCTCTGGTCATAAACTACCTCTCCATCATAGCTTATTTTTACTGGAGTGTCTGTTACTTTGCCCACTCTATTGATGATTGCAGTGTATTTATTTTCTATTCCTTCCTGACTTTTTGCAGGGCCTAATATGATTATGCCTGCATCATCGTGTATCGGGTTTAAGTCTATTACATTTATTGATGAATTCAGTTTTCCTGCAAATAGCGCAACATCTCCCAGGTCTGCTCCATAGTTTGAGTTTCCGTCTGATATCAAGACTATGCTGTCATGCGGTTCAAGACTGTTTAGTATTGCATCCCCTATTGCAGATTGCTCTCCCTCTCCTATGCTCTTCATCTCTACTGTAAGTTGTTTCTCGAGATTTTTAGCTAGTTCTCCAGATATGCTTTCAAACAGTTCCATTGATGTTGAATTATCAACTAGAACTTTCACAAATGCATCTCCTTTGATGACTTTACTTGTCTGGTAATACGGAGAAGCTATTGCAACTAATAATAATATGAAAATAAGAACTCTTGTAACAAATAATATTCTTTGAAGAAACTTTTTTTGCTTGACGACGTCTGGATCTTCTTTTACTTTTACAAATCTTTTTCTTAGTACAAAATAAAGTATTATTATGACTGGTATGATTAACAAAATAGCAAATGGCTGTTCAAAATATCTGTAAGCCAGCTCTAGTCCTGTTCCTATAAAAGTCATATGTCGCCTCGCATTTTAATATAAAATACTTCAAAGAGTAGTATTATGCCTGCAATCAGTATCAGTATTGGTTCTAATTCAAATTTTCGAGTTTCTTTCACTGGTTTTAGTTTGAATTCTGTGGATTTTGCACCAAGTGCTGTTTCTGCATTCACATCTGATTCTTTTTCATTCAGAAGATTGACTGCGATTTTTTTGTCTTCTAATTCATATATTCCTGAATCTTCAAGCATTATTGTTGCTTGCTTTACTGTTTTTGTTGGCGTCTTTATCTTCTGTTCACCATCTAGTATTAGTGTATCTTTTGTCAAATAATTTAAATTCCTAAGATCTAGTTGTCCAGTTAAATATCTGGTCAGTTCTGTCCAGAATATTGGATAACTTGGAGAGTATTTGAAGTCAGATGTGCTCTCTAGTATTCCATAATACACAAGTTTTCCATTTCCCTCTTTTCCTACTGCAATTATTGTGTCATTTCCAAGAGAGACCATTTTTGTAAAGGTTTTGTCTTGTTTATCTGTTTTGAATTGTTCTGTCATGCTCCCAAAGTCTGCATTTTTAGTGAATTTGTTGAGTTGTTCTATCTCTATGAATCCTCCGTTTCCTCTGCTAGTTATTGTTAATGGCATTAATCTGCCATAATCTATTTTATCAGATTCTTTTTGTACATGCACCACTAAGCTTGAGCCTTCATTCTCTACTGCATGATACAATGCATCAAATGTTCCAGGTAAAACTTCATTCATATCAAGATTGTGTAAGACATAAACATCATAGCCTTCTGTCGGTATCACTGGCGGTTTTGCGATTGTGACTGTTGTATCGCCTGATGCCTCTAATGCATTTTTTAAGAAGATAGACATATTGTTTGTTACCAGAGCTACTTTTGTTTTTTCTGTTTCTGGTGTGCTTAAGTATGCTAGATTGTCTGCCTTTAGGTCGTCATTTGCCACTAGCATCATCTGTGTGATTCCTGGCGGCGTCTGGAATGTGAATGATTCTGCGCTTTTTGGTGTAAAGCTCATCTCTTTTTGTACATTGCCCACTTTTAGTGTTGCTATTCTGTCTGCATCATCAAAGTTTTTTACATAGACTGTTGTTTCATCTCTGTCTGCTTCTATGTCGATTATTCCTATGTTTGATGCTTTTTTCTCTGCAACATTTACAAAGTTTACAATTAGTCCTTTTGCTTCAAGCACAGATTTTGCAATGTTAGGATCTTGTCCTCCTGTGTTGATAAAATCGCTGAGCACAACCACTCCGCCCTCTTTTTCACTTAAAGCTTCACCTGCAAGTATTATTGCATCGCCGATTCTTGATGGAGTCTCTGTTGGCTGTATTTTGTTCAGGTATTTTGTTGCTTCTGTATATTGTGCATCTTTTATTATGATTGATGGAACTTCTTTTGCAAGTATGATTGTGTTTTGCGCCCCTAGCAATGATTTTGCTTTGTCTCTTGCTTTGTCAAATCTAGTATAGCTTCCCTCTTTTGTCTGCATTGAAGCGCTTGCGTCAAGTATTATGACTGTGTTTTTTGCAGTTATGTCGTGCTGGTAATTAGTGTATGGCTGTGCTATGCTTATTGCCAGCAATAATAAAATCAATAATTGTATCAAGAACAGCCAATCGCGTATGAATTTTTTAAGAAATGAGCTTAGTTTGTTTCTACCAGATGATTTCATAAAGAACATCAAAGAAGGTATCTCTACGTTTTGCGGTTTAGGGCGTATCAAATACAATAAAATAAGAGGTAATAGACTTAAAAGTGCTAATAATCCAAGTATGCTCCCTATTTGTATCACGTTTAAATAGGTTTAGAAGTTTGCCTATATATACCTTACGATTTTAAAAGGGGGGTATTATTGCGGATTTACAGGGGTATTTTCGTATCTTTCCAAGATATTTTTTTTAAGAATTTCCAATTCACTTTCCTGAGCATCGCTTTCAGATTTAGGCGTGTTTTGTTCAATTATGTCTATTAGTGGTGTTCTATGAACAGAAAACTGAATTCCGTCCTTTGTGGAGGTTCCATATTTCAGTTTTTCTTTAATTCTTTCAAGATCTGCTACATCAACAGTGTACACTTCCCATTTTTTAGGGTGTTTTTTTTCTGTTTGAATTAATCCCGTTGCTGCATCGCGTAGGCAGGCAGTTAAATCTGTGCCAATTACTGTGAATATTGGATCTGTTTCATCAGACATTGTTATTCCTGCTGGAATTTTATAGAATGCAATAGCATGATGTCCATTATTTCCAGAATATAAAAATCCGCT
>JAHWHT010000031.1 GCA_019323135.1 Candidatus Woesearchaeota archaeon | reverse complement strand
TCTTCACAGAATTCATAAAGTAATCTATTGCCTTCAATGCATAATTCAGATTCTAATGTATCTTCAGGATAATATATGCCTGAATGAATCACTCCAGAATTACGGGTAGACTGACCATCTCCTACAAAAGGAGCTTTTTCAAGCACATATATGTCTTTATGTGTCTTGGATAGTTCATAAGCTATTGATAACCCTACTACCCCTGCACCGATTATTGCGATTTCTTCTGACATGCAACACATCATAAAGCCTCAATCTTTAATAAGCTAATGTTGTCTACCTTACCACAACACTTATATATAAAGCTCAATTACTTATGGTATTAATAAAATAATACTTGTTGTTTAGATATGCCGGACAACAAGGAGGAAACCAAAAAATGAACGATCACTCTATGGATGAAAAAACCTCTATTTTAATTGAATTAGGACTTAGCCAAAATGAAGCAAAAGTATACAATGCATTAGTACAAATGGGCGCATCCACTGCAACAAAAATTTCTGAAAAAAGTAGGATTCATCGAACAAATGTATATGAAGCAGTAGAGCGATTGAAAAAGAAAAGTTTGGTAGCCAGCGTCACAAAAGACAAAACTACATTATTTGAAGCAACTGATCCAGAAACTTTATCCATCATACTAAAAGAAAAAGAAGCTAAACTAAATTCAATAATGCCGCAGTTTAAATTGGCTCAAGAATTATGCAAGAAAAACGATTCTGTTCAGATGGGCGAAGGACTGATTGCTGTTAAAAACGCTTATTTCAGCACATTAGAGAAAAAACAAGCAATTTACACAATGGGCTCCCCTAAAGCAGCATCAGACGTAGCAAAGCACTTTCTGAACAAGTTTCACAAAGAACGTATTGCAAAAAAGATTCCAATGTATCACATCTATAACGCAGACGCAAAAGAAAGAATTAATGTTATCAAAAAATGGCCTTATACCTATGTAAGAATATTGCCTGCCAAATTCAATTCACCAGTCTCTACAGGCATCTGTGGCGATGAAGTAACACTGAAATTCTGGGATAAGAAAGATGGTATGGCCATCACGATTCGCAGTGATAAAGTTGCAAAGTCTTACAAAAATTATTTTGACCTGCTATGGGAGATGGCAAAACCAGCATAATTATCACTATACCCTGGCGAAGCTTTTTAAATCACGCTATATATACTACATAAGTAGAGGAGATGGGGAGGATTGATGTGATTGGCTACAAATAATTCACTAGAAGGACTGACATTAGGACTAGCTGCAACAGGTGGCATGAGTTCACTTGGATGGAATATTTTGAGTCATTTGGTTTTGAATTCTAATCTTACAGAAGAAGGAATTATTGGAAGCAAAAAAGGCATAGCTAAAATTTGCATCTATAATCGAGATTTTAAAAAGACCGCACACTTAATTCAACACGCATACACACTTATTGAAAAAAATAAAGATTTATCCAAAAGAGCCAAAGATCAATCATTTTCTATTCAATCCTGCAGAAAAATTAATGAAATAGCAGATAATACAGACGTTTTACTGATAGGATATGACACTGTTCCAGGCATAGAGAGAAGAAATGCACTAAAAACAACAAGCGCAAGAAGCAGATCTCTAAATTCAAACATACCAGTACTGCACTCATGGCAATCTGCATTTAAGGACTATGACGGCCTTCTGGCTTTTCTAACAAACCCTTCAGATTACATGACTTATTTTGGAATAGACATTTTAGGTTTAGACAGAGACCAAGTCGTCGGCTTTGATCATGTAGACACATTCAGATTAAGAAACGAATTTAAATATCTTGGTCCAGCACTAGAAGAGCTTGCAGGTAGACCACTCTCTACAGAAGAAAAAAGCACAGCAATTAATGCACTAAGCGAATTGAATGACTACACTGCATTCATTATAGGCAATCACAGCGCAGATTCTTTTG
Source organism: Candidatus Woesearchaeota archaeon (assembly GCA_019323135.1). Lineage (GTDB taxonomy): Archaea > Nanobdellota > Nanobdellia > Woesearchaeales > ARS49 > WJJT01. Next base: position 8,974 of record JAHWHT010000031.1, on the reverse strand, counting down.
GTTTATTCTCAAATATGACTTGTGGTAAATCAAACACTCCCTGGAATCAAATTCCAGTACTATCTGATGAAAAGGTAAAAAAAGGAATAATCTCATTAATTCATAAAAAAGCAAGAGAACTGTCAGAAGTAATTGACGGCCCAAATGCAAACTGCATACCCCCAATTATAGACGTAATTAAAGGAATAGTAACAGGAGAAGGCGTCTTTGAAATGGCATATTACCTTGAAATATCTTCTAAATTGCAAAAAAAGATTAAAAAAAAGTATGACGCAGATATCGCAGGCGTATGCACAGGCATTCCAGTAACATTCACAAAAGACAGCAAGAAGATAAGGGCAGAAATTGCTGACAAATTCCAAGAAGATTCACACAAAGTAAAGTTTCCTAATGCAACAAAAGAAGAAAAAGAAAAATTCGAAGGTATTCTTGAGAGAAATGCATCACAAATTGCAGAAGCAACAGTTCTAAAAAACAAAGAAGGAGAATACCGCTTTTTAGAGGAAAATACAATTCTAATTTTGAGAAACATATTAAGTGATAAACTTTTGCTCAAAGAAACCAAAAAAAGCACTGTCACTGCAGACGCAAGCATATTACTTCCTGGCAAGCAAACAGAACTAGAAGTAAAAGAACACCCTACCCATTATGACAGTCACACAATAATCACTGCAATGGCAGCCCACAAAAATAAATTAATTGCAGCATCATGCCAAGCAAGAAGAACAATACACATCTGGGAATTGCCATATAGCACATCAACAGGATTATGCACAGACACAGATATAAGACAGGTCACTTCTACAGATATAGGCCCTATGCAGAACGGCAAGAACATAGAGCATCTTCTTATGGATGATAACGCAGTGTATATTGCAGAAGCAAAAGCAATTGAAAAAAGAGACATGAATAATCTCACTGAAGAAAATCCTTCTGCGGTTTCATTAGATGAAGAGATATGGAGTCTCGACATGTATGAATCCTCAATCTTTGCAGCATGTTCAAATGGAAGGATTGAAGAAATCGATACAGAATTGTCCCCAGTCGCTAGCTACACGACTGCTGATTCAGAGGCAAACATGACCTCAGTTAAAATCATCGAGTTAAACAGCGAGAAATACGTATTCGGCATAAATGAAGATTGTGCAGTCTACATCTGGAAAAATCAAGACGCTGCAGTTAACAAAGCTCTGCAATTAAAAAACAATTGTTTTGATATACAAGTAGAAAACACAGGCAGCGGCGAAAAAATAGCAATATATCACATCACAGATGATAACTATTTAGCAGTATCTCAAGTTGATCCAGAAAAAGGCCAAGTTATAGAGACTGAAGTCACAAAAATATCATGCAGTCCAGAAACAAGAGCAATAAAGATATCTGGAAACGAAGTTTTCTTGATGTCAAACAAAAGAGTGAAATCTTTCATAAATAAAACAACTCTTAATTTAGATTATTCACCATCAGACAAATTCATTGAGCAGATAGACATAATAAAATACCAAAAATGAGCAAGAAAAAACCTGAGAAAAAATCAAGAGCCAGTTCTAGAACAGATTGGCCGCAAACTCTCGTACGTAGATGCGAGAATTATCTGCAGGCTATTGGTTGGAAGGATTATAAAATAGATTTTCAGCCCCCAAAACCTGCCGGCGAAGGTCCAGGCCTGGTATTTTGGGCAGTTGACCGGCTAAACAAGCCAATTGCAATAAAAACTCTCCCAATTACTCACACAGATTTACCAGAAGGTCGTGAAACAGAAGTAATCAAAAGAATATATTCTGAAGAAGAGCAAGGAACTTGTCCTTTTATTCCTCAAAGAAAAGGATTCACGACTTATGAGAATCAGCTCTTCTTAGCAATGGAACATGTAGAATACAGTTTCTGGGATCTTCAAAGAGGCATAGACGAAAGAAAATTCACACTAGAAGAAAAGATAGGCGCATTCATAAACTATGCAGACTGTTTAGATTATCTGCACGATACCATTGGAGTCGCACATAGAGACATAAAACCAGCGCATCTTCGATTTCAATTAAATGGTCAAAAAATAACTCCTAAGATAATTGATATTGGATTAGCTTGTTTCATAGATGATAGTATCTCTGTAATGGGCACAGTTGGTTACAAACCCCCAGAAACAGAAAGACAAGGAGGTCTTGGTGATATATTTTCCTTAGGCGTCTGCCTGTATGAAGCAATTCATTCAACTGAAAAATCTTGGCGTAATCAAACAACTCAATTAACACAGCAAGATACTTCACTACAAACAGAACATAAAAAAATAAAAGATAGCCAAGTGTTATCAGATAAAAACAGACAAGAAGAGATACAAAAAGCAACTATTCGAAAGTTCCACTCAACAAAAAAACCTATTGGAAAAACTAGATTTCTTGTTGAAATTGTCAAAAAAGCAACACAGCCAGAAGCAGGAGATAGATACACTACTGCTGCAGAGATGAGAGCAGATCTGCACATTGCTCTTGATTACAAGAGAATGGAAGAAATCACGCTCGCTTTTGAAGAAGTTAACAGTCTTGCAGATGCAATCAATGCAAGTTTTGATTTTAAGCTAGATACTGCGAAAAAAGCAGCTATTGCAAAAAACAAATTTTATATGGATTTGAACAGAGAAGGTATAGACACCAAGAAATCTCACCTTATCCGAGTATTTGAGCAGGATCTAAAAGAAAGGCTTAAACCAATCAAAAATGCTGTCAGGAATTATCTAAAAATGTTTAGGATAACCCAAGAACACATGTCTGGTGAGACAAGCATGACAGCAATGTACCAAGCCCAAGTAGATGCAGTTTTAAAGCAGATGAACCCTACTGTCCGACGTAATGTTTATGTGATGAGCAAGCAAATACAAGAGCTTTACAAAATATGCGGACTAAAAACAGATATTTTACTAGATGTACTTTTAACCAGTCGAACATTAAAAATAGAAGCAGCATCAAAAGAAAGTAATAAGTCTTTGAATGAATTAATACAAACAGTAGATGAATTACCAAGCGACGAAATAATTATTTTAGAGGATGGCAATTATGACCCAATTTCTCGCGCAGTGAGCAGAGCCAATCACTATTTAGACTCACTTGAATCAAAAGAACCAACTGCAACTGATTTGCAGCACTGCATTGAACTTAAAAAAGCGTTTGAAAACAACCCACACAATGCAATAATTAGTCCAAAAATTAGCAAGTTTTTTGACAAAATCCAAGCTTATGAAAGCAGAGTATCTGATGAAACAATACAAGAGATGCACTTTAAGAAAGGTTTGACAGCATTTGCAGCGGCAAATTATGATGATGCAGTATCACATTTTGAAGAAGCAGCGAAAATTGGACCGCAAAATCCTAATATCACATTCAACATGGGCTGCGCTATGCAATTTACAGGAAGCAGCTGCAACTACGTAACTGGCAAATATAGAAATTCTCGAGAACTTAGAAAGAGTGCAGGCAAGAGCGAATCAATAAAAATTTTGAATAATATTGCAGTGATTTACGCAAGCAATAATCAGCAAAAAGATGCCCTGGCTGCATTGCAAATAGCAGTGAAGGAAGATCCTGCTGATTTTGAATCAAATTACAATCTAGGCAGAATTTGCATAGAACAAAATCGCCCTGCAGAAGCCATCGAACATCTTGAAAAAGCACTCTCAATCAATCCACTGAGTGAATTGCACAATTTTCTAGCACAAGCACATTTTCAAGCAGGTAATCTAGACAAAGCAAAAGAACACGGAATAAATTATGTTAAATCTTTATCAGGCAGGCTACAATAAAATGAGTGAAAAACCAAAACCAAACATTGACCCGATTGATTTAGATAAATTGCTAGGCAAATCAAAGAAGCCAGAAATTCCTGTAATCAATTTAGATGAAATTTTTGAGAAGCAAGGAATTAATGTATCAGACTCAGATACTGCAAAGTCTGTCCCAATTTTGCCAGTAATCAATTTAGATGAAGTATATGAAAAGCAAGGAATAGCTCTCCCAACACCTAAAGAAAAACCACCTGAGAAAGCTACCCCAACAGAATCACAAAAACCAATTATAACTACTCCAAAACCACAGCCAGAAAAAAAGCCAGTGATTCCTCCAACAGCACCGCAAGCACCTGCAAAAAAAGAAACAAAACCAATAGAAAAACCCATTCCAATTCCTACAGTACAATCAAGCGCAAAAAAAGCAGTTAAACAACCAGAAAAACCGCAGACACCTACTCCCATTGTAAAAGAAACACCGCCTGCAGTAGTCAAACCAGAAGAGCCAAGGCCTGAAAAAAAGCCAGCCTCAGCACCAAAACCAAAGGCTGCACCAGAAAAGCCTAGAGAAACCAAACCTGCAGCACCTAAAACAATACCTGAGCCAGCTATACAACCACCTGTTGTTCAAGCACAGCCAGAAATTAAATACAATCAACCAGGAACTACATACGCAGCAAAAGAAAAAAAGCCGGTAAAAGAACCAGCAAGACCAAAGTACTCAAGAACTGCAATCAAAGTTCAGCTCAGGGCAAACCCTACAGCACTTTTAGAGCAATTGCTAAAGAAATTAGAAAAAGATGGACTAACTACATCAGATAACACATTTCCAGAAGTTATGGAATTACTACTCACCCAAGATCCTGCATATAATCAGGAGAAAAAATATAAATTAAGCGGGCCTGAAAAAAGCCTGAAGTGGAGGTAAAACAGAAAAATGGTAACAGTAAAAGAACTTAATGAAAAATATATTTTGTTAGACTTGCGATTATGTGGAAGCGAAACAAAATTACAATGGATGATACATAATGAGTATCAGCATGGAAAAATAGAGAATCGAAATGTTCGAGACACAATAGACTTAATGCTAGCAGACAGCACTATTACTGACGTTAGTCCCGAATCTAAATTAATTGCAGATGAAATGAAAGATTTCATAAGAAATGATGGGCATGGTTTTTATGAAGTTGGAACAGTAGATGGAAGAGTGATGGCTTGTAAAATTGATAGAAACACTAAAAAAGTTATAAAAGATCAAAGAGATAAACTTTTGCGAGATATTTTAATATCAACTTGTGCAACATTGCAAGGAACCGAAAAAGACATATTATACCAAGAGTTCATAATTGCACCCCCTACTTTCCTAGGATATGAGCAGTGAAACATTTGTATTTAGTGATGTAAAGGCAGGAAAGCCTCGCATAGTGTCACACATAGATGATGCTATCTTTAACTTAGATCCTTTACAGAAAACTTCAGATTTCCTAGAAATTAACGGATACAGAGCAGGACTTGTCAGATCTATTAATATTCAAGAAAAAGAAGATGCAGATTTAAAGTATGAAGATGTAAACAAAAGAGGCGAAGAGATTCGCCAGCAACAAGAAAATCTTCGACAAAAACAAATAGCTCGTGAAAATAAAGACGATCATCTTCTTTTGATGAATTTTTTACAATACGCTTTAGATAATTGGATGAATACAGGGGAAGAAATTTTACAAAGTAGTTCTAACAGATTCACAGTTCGAACAGATACATCTCGGTTTAGTTTGAATACGGGTGAAAAAAGCTCTGTGCTGACAAGAACACTTGCCAAATCAACATCCTTGCTTCTTATTTGTGATACTTGTTTTAGATTAATAGAGCGGTCAGGGCTATCACCTAATGGAGAACGAGTTCAGCTCCATAACAAAAACTATTGGCCAGAATTTTTGTGTTCTGCAAAAGAATTTAACCATAAATATTCACAGGAAATTGAGATAGCTTTTAAGAAAAAATTAGACGAATTTTACAAAAAAGAAACAGCAGAGTTAAAAAATCAAACAAGAATTGAAAAAGACGTAGCTGCTAATCTCAAAGCAAAACAAAAAGAAAATTCAACACTAAATATAGGCTGGGTAAAATTAGAAAATAGCTATTATCTTTATCAACACAGACGTACTGACGAAAACAAAGGATATTTTCAAATTTGGCATACTGGTTCACAAAAATTTTATGGTTGGTTTCCTCCATGCACAGTTGGTCTGAAGATATGTGCAAAAGACAGTGAACTTTTTTATGTTTTACACCCAAGATATAAGAATATTCGTATTTTACGTCCAAAACCATATATCCATCCTGCCATCCTAAATGAAAAAAACCCACATTTATGCACTAAAGGATACAAACCAGACGGTTCATTATACTCTTATCCTGGAGAAAACGAGAAATTTACTTGGGATTCAAGAAAGAAATTTTTATTAGCAATAAAAGATTCAATAACTGATGCACTAAGAAAAATAGAAACCGGGCTTCAAGAAGATAGAGGCGAGAGTGCAAAAAGTGGACAAACAGCTCCCACCTACTCCAGCATCTGGAAAGATTTTCCAGAATACGAAGACTGCAAAATGCCAATTGGCTGGGCAGATGATAAACTAACCTGGGATATGCAATGAGATTCAAAAACATTTCAAAAAGAGAAACACGTGACACGATTAAAGTCACAGAAAGCGCCCTTGAAAAAATAGCGATAATGACAGATATAATGCAGGGCTTGGAATTTGGATGCATTAGTGTAACAGATAAAAACATGCCAAACAAGGGAAACAGAAAAATTATTGATTTCATAATTACTCACGATCAGAAAGTCAGCGGATCCGAATGTAAGGCTTCGCCAAAAGCAAATTTAAAGTCTCAAAAAGAGATAAATAATAACGGCTTGGTTCAAATTGGCATAGCTCATGGCCATGGGCACAATAGAGGATTTCATTCGCCAACAGACGATGAAGCACTTATGAAATCAGTTTTACCATCGTGCGCAGCAAACAATATAATATATTTACCATCTAAAAACCGCCCAACAACATCCATAAGCAAAGTATCCAGCATAGTAGTCAATATAAGACAGGATATTTATGCTGAGATGTGGTATCGAGAAGAGGATTTAACTTCTAAAGTAATTCCTCCTAAAAAATATAGTAAAGAAACCATTGTTGAATCAATACCGGACGTATCTGGACAAATTACCGCAGATGATAAAAGTCAAGAAACAATCATACAACAGCTTGCCGCAAGGGTTTTTTTCCCTATATTTGGGCGTCTTCCACCTGCATTCCAAGAATATGAACGGCAATATCAACAACTTACTAGCAAAAGAGCAGATAAAACATTAAGACGTTTTTCTGAAAATCTCGCAAGATACAAAATAGCGAATAATCAATATACTGAAGAAATAGAATTTTTTATACGCAGAATTAGTGCCCATTGCAGTTCACGGTTAAAATATGCATATAATACAGAACCGCCTTTTGAACAAATACTGGATTTATTTGCTTTTTTTACAACACAAGAAGATTGTCCAGATTGGATTTTCGATTTTATTAAGGAGGGTGGAAAATTAGGCACGAGAAATAAAGACCAAGTGATTGAAAATTATTTAGATAAAATACAGACAGTATTTAAACCAAAAGTTATATCTCAATTATCGGTTCCAATTCAGTTAGATCACTTATTACCGCAAAAAAGCATCAACATATCCCCATCTAAAAAAATACCAATCCTGCAGATGCAAGAAAATCAAGTACCTGAAGAATACATGCCTGAAGTAAATGAAACAATTCGTCAGGCGCGTAAATTAGCAACAGAAATTTTGTTCTTTAAATGGCGCCTGCCAAATGAATTCAGCAATAAATATGTGAATATTGCAGGAAAATACATTACAGAGACAAAACAAGAACTTACAAATTTATTAGAACAAACTGAAAACACTCCAGATCTACAGGAAACAAAAAGTTTGCTGCAGCAACAGCAGAATGATTTACATTCATACATATCAAGACAGTTATTGATTATCCAAGGAAAAATCAAGAGATACGCTAAAATAAAAGAAGAAAACAAAGAGAGAACACTAGAAGCAGAGACAAGACACGTAGAAATCCAGGAATTAATAGAAAATGCAAGGCAGTTGCCAAGCGAACTCTACCAAAAACAAATTGAGAGACTAGATAAGCTATTGGAGGTTATCTAAAATGACCAGCAGAAATCAAGCAATATGGGGAGAGACGGGACAGAAACTGATAAATGATGCAAAAATTCTTATTACTGGACTAAGCATAACAGGAATAGAAGCAATAAAGACTGCAGCAATGTTGGGCATTGGTACAATTTATCTAGTTGGTGACGAACAAGGTTCTGGTTTTTTTCTTGAGCAGGCAATGAATCCAGCGAAAAAACAAGGAAAACAACTTGAAAAAATTGTTAATGATTTAAGATTTAAATCAGGCGATTTAAATACGACTGTAAATGTCGAAGCAGTTGAAGAAAGCTATCTAAACAATGATAGACTCATAAAACAACTCAATCCAGATGCAATTTTTGATTTTACACAAGATCTAAGCTCTCAATTACAAAGCATAGAATACGGAATACAGTTATCTGCGGAAAAGCCAGTAGAAGTTTTTCTAGGAGGCTGCAACGCACAGGACTTCACACTAACACACTATTCTCCAAGCGAAAATGATGATGCAGAAGACATTGCAGATGAAAAAGAAATAGATAGATACGAAGGAAAAGATCAAGATGTTACAACGAGCCACATACTATCTAGCATAGCAATAGAATTCTTTAGAAAGCGGTTATTTAATAGACATAAAGAGATTATTTCAGCATCCCAAAAAGATATTAAAAAACCGCATAAAGAGCGGGGACCATTTAGAGATACACTCAAGTATTCAATCAAACACCCACAAGCATCACAAAATATCAAACAACAGCATACCAATTGTTTGAGAACATCAATGACCCAAGAGGATTTTTCAATTGGTTGCCACGATGCCGCAGAAAATCTAATAACAACACTAAATTTAGATGACCTGCCCAACATAAATACATCTTTAGAAGGTAAAACTTTCTTAGTTTGTGGATGCGGTGCAATTGGCAATCCGGTAGCAGACATGCTAGTTAGAAAAGGTGCTGCAAAGATTGATTTCATGGATTTTGATAAGA
>JAHWHT010000030.1 GCA_019323135.1 Candidatus Woesearchaeota archaeon | reverse complement strand
TATTTGAGGTATTATTCCTAGTGCTGTGCTTATGAATAAAACTAATAGTCCGATAAATCCTGAAAAATAAAATGCTAATCCTATGATAAACAGTAGAATAAATCCTGAAATCATATTATAATTTATTTCTTCAATCATAAAAGCAAAAAGTTTTGCAATCTTTAGTGTCAGTATTGTTGCAATCCCCCCAACAATCAATGCAATTGCTGCAAACGTAATTAGCCTTGCTAAATCAATGTTTGTAATGATTTCCATCACTGCAACAATCGCTCCATTCCTTGCTTTATCTAAAGTATAAACAGTAACAAGTGCAATAATAAAGTTAACAGTATTAATTCCGCCCACTAGAATCAAATATCCATATTCTTTGACCTTAAAAAATACTGTTGACATTGCTGCTGCCTGTGCAGCCCCAATGCCTGGAAATAGCGCAACAAAACTTCCTGAGAAAACTCCCCCAACTAAACTCTGCATATACTCTCCTTTTCCTATTTTTATATATTCTGTAGCTATCTGTGTCGGAACCTCTACTTTTTGAAAAAGAGATATTAGCAGCGCACTTATCCCAAACATTCCAGAGAGCATTGGAAATAATGGTTGTGAAATGTCTGAATTCAAAACAATCAATCCTAATATTCCTGAAAAAATAAATATCACAATTGCCCATATTCTTTTGCTGTCTTTTAGAATTATAAATCCAACCATTACAATGAGCAAGTATCCAATATAGTTTTTCATAAGATTGTACAATATTGGAAACACCAGTGCAAGCAAGGGTATTATTGCAATGCATAATATCAAGCAAAGCAATGAACCAATAACAGTCAACCGAACAGCATCCCACCCCAATCCCTGAAACAATAATTTGTGTCCAGGCAACACTGCCATAACAGTATCTGTGTCCGGCGCCCCTAAAAATATTGAGGGAATAGAATCAAGAAAAGTGTGCGTTACTCCCATTGAAATGATTATTGTCGCTAAAAACAGGGCAGAAGTGTATTCTAAAAGTATTGAGCTCATGCTCACTATTAATACAGAAATTAGATTGATGTGGATGCCTGGAGTCAAGCCTGTGACAATTCCACATAAAATCCCTATTATTATTGCGAGTAAAAGTGTCCATATCATTGATATTTAACAGAAAATAGTCTTTATATGTTTTTACTAACTTTTTCCGAAAAATTTTCAGAACAAAATACGAAAAACTTAAATACTTTGTATATATTAAGTATTACTATGGAAGCAATAACCTTGAAACTGGACACTGCACTTCTCAAGGCAGTAGATAAGAATCTTAAGAAGAATATGTACAGCACGAGAACAGAATTCATCAGAGATGCAATCAGGCATAAACTGAATGAGCAGGAAAAAGAAGAGGCTTTAAGAAAACTTTCTGCCATGAAAGGTTGTCTTAAAGGAAAAGCAAGGATGAGTGATGAAAAAGCAGGTGAATTGGCATTTCAAGAAATCGCAAAAAAGTACGGAATTAAGCTAGATTAGTTCTTCTGGTTTTCTAATACTTAACTTGTCCTGCAATTCCTGAAAATGTTTATCTCTAGTAATAAGAATTGCATTATTGTCTCTTGCAAGAATTGCATGTAATGCATCTTTTCGAGGGATATTGAATTTTTTAGAAATGTAAATTGATTCTTTAATTTGAGTATTAGATGTTTTCACGGTAATTATAACTGCAGGAGGAACAATATTCAAAATCTTTTGAATATCTTTTACAGAATATCTCTTGCCCAATTCCTCTTCGACTAGTTCTGAATAAAGAATTAACGCATCTTCTTTAATGATTTTCTTAATCAAATCAAACGCCCATTCGCCAAGTGGCCTGAACCTATCTTTCCGGTTCTCAAAATAATCAAACCAGATGCAGGCATCAAGATAGTATTTTTGCATGCATTAAATAACAGAAAATAGTCTTTATATGTTTTTACAAGGATTTTCCAAAAGTTTTCCGGTAATTATTTAAGCAAAATATCATTTCTTAGAAATATGAAAATAAGTTTGGGTCTAAATTCGTGTTATATGTGGCAAGAATCTTGGACTGTGGATGCTCAACTTAAGTGTCTTGAGTTGGTTAAAGATTTAGATTTAGACGGTATTGAGATACATTTTTCTGAGCAAGAATTGTTTGATAAGGCTTTCCAAAAGTTTCAAGGCAAGCTTGACAAATATTTTGTCACATTTCACATGCCTGCTTTAACAAAACCTAAAGAAGCATTTGACAAAGTAAGAATAATGATTCCTTTGCTTAATATTCAGCAAGTTGTAATCCACGCAGATGAATGGGATAAACTACAAGACAAACCAGACGACATTCCTTTTGTTATTGAGAATTGTGACAAAAACAAGCCTAATTTTCAAAATTTGAAAGATGTTGCAGAATTTAATAAAAACATCTGCATAGATATAAATCATATAGAGCAAACCAATCCTGGAAAACTATCCGAGCAAATCACGGCTGCAAAAAATCTAATAAAAGAAGTGCATGTATCCTGCTTAAAGAATCCAGTCTATGATACTAGCCTGAAAACGCATCACCACTTAATCACTGGTTCTGATTACAAAATTCCTGACTGCGTCCCAAAAGATATTATCTGGGTAATTGAAGGCGTAGTTCCAAAAGACAGATTAGATTTGTTAGAACAAGAGATAGCATTACTAAGAAAATTAGGTTAATTCATCTGCAATAAATTCTATTTTTCCATTATAGCTCTCCAATCTCCCTGTAACAGTTATTTTTTCTCCTTTCTTGACATTTAAGTTATCAAAAGAGACAACAGGAATGCTGTGAATCGGTTTCACAGAAATAATTGTCACTTTTTCTTTTGCAGTCACTCTCTCAACCACCCCCATTAGCTCAGTAAGAACTCGAGGATCATCTGAAGAAACAAACTGCGATGCCGCATATAGTATAGGAAGTCCTACAACAATACAAGTCAAAGCAGTTATCAATAGCATTTTTTCATTCATACAATTATTTAATCTAACTTATCTTTATATGCTCTTCTTAGAATTTCTCGGAAGCTATCCGTCTTAAAACCATAATCTTTATATATCATTAAGGTATACAAATGATATATGGGAGAATTAGTTCATTTACGGCTAGAAAAACAATTGAAGAAACGCATGAATGATATAGTCAAGACGGGCATGTTTGCAAACATGACTGAATTCATCAGGGATGCAATAAGAAAAAACATTGAAGAGTACGAAAAGCAAAGGGCAATTCGCGGTCTTGAACTGCTCAGAGGCAAAGGTCGTTTATTGACCAAAGCAGAGCAGAAGAAAGTAAAAGATAAGTTAAAAAAAATGTCTCCATCAGAGATCTTCAGGAGTGTTGGATTGGATTGAAAATCCCTGGAAATGTTTTATGTTTCTTGTCACTATTAGGTCTGCGCCGTGTTTTATGGCTAAATGCGCATGCAGTCCATCTCCTTTGCCTTTTGTTTCATCAGAAATCAGTATTATTTTTTTCTTCAAAAAACTCATAAGCATAGTTAAATCATTTAAGTCTATTATTCCTCGCAATTCCTGTATAAGATGATTAGGTATAAGTATATAAAACTCGCAATAAGCTGCTCTCTTAAACACATCAAAAGCAGGTCTGCTGAGATCTTTTCCATTTTTATTCTTCCGCTCTAAAAGATAATCTAGATACACATTAGTATCAATATAGATTTTCATAGAATTTTTCTGATTTTATTTTTTATATGCTCTTCCCCAGTTTTCTCGGAAGATTTTCAACATAGCGTTTTAATAATAACAAAACATATAAACAAGTGCTAAACTTTTTAAGTTCATGGCAAAAAGGGTGCAATCTCCAAGTTCTATCAAACTTTATCAGCAATGTCCTAGAAAGTATTACTATCAATATATTCAAAAACTGAAAACATTGCCAAGCATTCATCTGGTAAGAGGTAATGTTGCACACACTGTTTTAGAAAAATTCTTTGATACAGATATTTCTGATTACACTATGGATAATTTCAAGGTAAAACTCTCAAATGTTTTGCAGGAGTTGCTTTTACAGGAATGGGCAGCTGCAAAAAACAGGTTAACTGTATTGCGATTGACAAGCGAACAGTATCAGTTTTATTTTGAAGAGACTTTGCTTATGCTTTTCAACTGGCTTGACCAGTTTGCAAATGAAGTAACATACCAGCACGGCACGTTTCAAGAGCGGTTCAAGATACTCACCCCGATTCGGGAAAAATATTATCTTAGCAAGGTTTTCAATGTAAGGGGATATATTGACGCTATTGAAAACATAAATGATGAAATAAGAGTTATGGATTATAAAACCAGCAAGTCTTTTGGTATATCTGATCACAAACTTCAGTTGGCTATTTATGCGCTGTTATATCAAGAGGTTCATGGAGTTCTTCCTCATAAAGTTGGCGTTTACTTCTTGAAAGATAAACCAAAAGTTATTAAAGTAGATGAGCAATTAGTTGAGTTTGCAAAGAAAGAAATTGAGTTAGTTCACCAAAACACAGTTTCAGAAGAAATAGCAGATTATCCAAAGAAAAAATCTGGTCTTTGCAAATATTCAACAGGTCAATGTGATTTTTTTGATACCTGTCAAAAAGAGGAGTAAACTATGACTGTAAAAGACATTGTTGTCTTTCTAGACAAACTTGGTATGTGGGATGTAATTTTACCTTTTGTTTTGGTATTTACTATTGTTTTTGCAGTTCTAGAAAAGACTAAAGTTCTTGGCGAAGAAGCTGGAGAGCCAAAACATCGGTTTAATGCTATTGCTGCGTTTGTTATTGGTGCGTTCACACTTCTTGCTGTTGATGTTCTTAATCTTGTTACTCGTTTCTCACAATATATAGTTATTATCTTGGTGATGACCGTCTGTCTTGTTGTACTAGTCAGCTTTTTCGGATTTAAAGATATGGGTAGTACTAAGTTAGGCAAAAGAGTAATCCTTCCTGTTTTATTTATTATTTTAGTAATCGGCATGTTATACGCATTTGGGTGGCTGAATGTTCTCAATTGGTCTGCAGTAAGTAATTATATAGGTCTCTTAATCGGCTTGGCAGTATTTTTATTGGTAATCTGGATTATTTTAAGAGAACCTAAGAAAACAACTGCAACAACACAAACCGGAACAACAACACGGCCTGCTCCTGCAGCTCCGACTCCAGCACCAACTGCACCTATAGCTCCAACAGCTCCAACTGGTGATAACATAGATTGGGATAGCACAATAAAGACTTTGCCTCCAGAGATTCAAGAAGAATATAATCGTATGTCTGAAGAGGAAAAGGCAAATGTTAAAGCGCAGCTGCTCAGGCAAGCGCAACAGCGACAAATGTAATACCGCAACCTACTAAAAATTAAAGATTTTTAGAGGTTATAAAAAAGCAAAGCATTTTCACAACCTTTATAAACAACCTATCTATAATTTTGAACAATGAAAAAACTTAATTTCAAGTCTACTAAAGAGATTAATGTTCCTACTGCTGTCGCTGAACAAGTTATTGGTCAGGAAGAAGCTGTTGAGATTGTCAAGAAAGCAGCTCAGCAAAGACGGCATGTTCTTTTGATTGGCGAGCCAGGCACAGGCAAGTCTATGTTAGGTATTGCTTTGGCAGAGCTCCTCCCAAAAGAAAAATTACAAGACATTCTAGCTTACCCTAATCCTAATGATGAAAATCAGCCATTAATCAGAGTAGTTCCTGCTGGCCAGGGCAGAGAGATGCTGCAGCAGGCAAGGATGAAGAACAAAGGATTTTTCAGTATTCAGAATATTGTGATGATTGGTTTGCTTATCTTGGCTATGATTATGCCTTGGTGGGCCAGATCTTATTATCAGTCTGATGTAATGTTTGCTGCTATGTTTTTAGGCGGAATGATTTTCTTGGCAGCTTTTGTCTTATTCATGAATTTAGGAAAGCGTGGTTTAGGTTTTAAGATGAGTTTCCCTAAAGTTGTTGTTGATAATTTCGGAAAAAAAGTGGCTCCGTTTTGGGACGCCACCGGCGCACATGCTGGTGCTTTGTTAGGAGATATTCTGCATGACCCGCTGCAATCTGGCGGACTAGGAACTCCTGCACATGAAAGAGTTATTGCTGGCATGATTCACAAAGCAAATCTTGGTGTTTTGTTTATTGATGAGATTGCTACTTTGACTCCAACTACTCAGCAAGAACTTCTGACATCTTTACAAGAAGGCAAGTTTGCAATAACAGGGCAATCAGAAAGGTCTAGTGGAGCAATGGTTAGGACAGAGCCAGTCCCTTGTAATTTTGTTTTGGTTGCTGCAGGTAATGTTGATACTGTTCAGCACATGCATCCTGCTTTGAGATCCAGAATTCGTGGTTATGGTTATGAAGTTTATATGAAAGATACTATGCCTGATACAGAGGCAAACAGGATTAATGTTGCAAGGTTTGTTGCGCAGGAAGTCAAGAAAGACGGCAAGATTCCTCATTTCAATAAGGATGCAGTTCTTGCAATTATTGAAGAAGCAAAAAGAATGGCTAATAGAAAAGGTCACCTGACTCTAAGACTTAGAGAGTTGGGAGGTTTAATCCGTGCTGCAGGCGATTTGACTCTTGAGAAAAAAGAAAAATTAGTCACAAAAGCAAATGTTGAGGCAGCTAAAACAATTGCACGGCCTCTTGAAAAGCAGATTGCTGATAAGTTTATTGAAAGGAAAAAAGAATATAATGTAATTATTACAAAAGGAGAGCAGATTGGGAGAGTTAATGGTCTTGCTGTTATCGGCGGAGCCAGCACTTATTCTGGTATTGTTCTTCCTATTGAAGCAGAAGTAACCCCTGGCGGCAAGGAAAAAGAAGTTATTGCTACAGGAAAGCTTGGCGACATTGCAAAAGAGGCAGTGAAAAACGTTTCTGCAATTATAAGAAAATTATTTGGTGAAGAATTAAAAGATTATGATATTTATGTTCAGTTCCTGCAGACATATGAAGGTGTTGAAGGTGATTCTGCAAGTATAGCAGTTGCTACTGCAATCATTTCTGCTTTAAAGAATCTTCCAGTAAAGCAAACTACTGCTATGACTGGTTCACTGTCTGTCAGAGGGGAAGTATTGCCTATTGGCGGCGTATCTGCCAAAGTTGAAGCAGCTATTGAAGCAGGCATAAAGACTATTTTAGTTCCTAAATCTAACATGCAGGACATCATTGTTGACAAGGATAAATTAAAGAGTATTAAGATTGTTCCAGTAAATAATATCTTAGAAGTTCTTAAAGAAGTTTTAGAATGGAAGGGTAAAGAAAAACTTCTCAAACAGATTTCTGTAATGTAAATTATATCTTTTACATATAGAAAATAAAGGTAAATGTCACAACATTTATATACCAGTAATTTCAGAATTATACCCATGAATTTGGCAGATATAACCGAATGTCCGGACTGTGGAAGCACGAATATAATACATTCTAAATTCCGGGAACAGATTATCTGTAGAGACTGCGGTCTTATATTTGAGCCATTGGCTCCGGGTGTTGAAGCAAAGATGCCTTTGACAAAGCCTGCAGTAAGCAAAGCAGTTGTTAAACCCAAAGTGAAGAAAACAGCCAAGAAGAAAACAGCAAAAAAGAAAACAGCAAAAAAGAAAAAAGTCAAGAAGAAAACAGCAAAAAAGAAAACAGCAAAAAAGAAAACAGCAAAAAAGAAAACAGCAAAAAAGAAAACAGCAAAAAAGAAAACAGCAAAAAAGAAAACAGCAAAAAAGAAAACAGTAAAAAAAGCTAAAAAGAAAAAGAAAAAATCTTCTGGCATAAAGAAATTTTTCCGCGGGTTGAGAAAGAAAAAATAAGGCTGTTTTGAATCTACATCTTTCTTATATGGGGTACCCTTCGCAATTGTATTTCTTAGCACCATAATTCTTTTATAGCATTGAGCAATTAATATTCCCATGACGCCAGAAGATGTTTTAAATCAGGCAAAAGAAATTGATCAAGCGCGGGATTCTCAAGAATCTTCCCCAAAACGCATTTGGGTATTTGTAGGAATCTTTCTTGTCATGATTATGGTGCTGTATTTATTTCCATATCACTGGATTAATATCAATCCAGAACCGCGCAATATTCCAACAACTGGTCAGGCATTAGCGCCAGATATTGCTGAAAATTTAACTCCCCCAAGAAAAGTTCTTGACCTGACTGATTTGATAAATCCAAACGATCAAAAAATAAAACTCACAGCCAATAAAATTGTTACTGCATCCTGTGATAGCAATTCTGTCTGCTACTCAAAAGCACTATACTATTTCATTAGAGACAATTATGATTATGTTAAAGATCCGATTGGTGTTGAATATGTAGAAGACCCTAAAGAGTTCTTGTCAGCAGGCGGAGGAGACTGTGAATCTGGCTCAATTGCATTAGCAGCTCTGCAAGAAGCAATCGGAACAGACGCACAACTTGTTCTAATTGCAAACCACGCATACGTTAGAATAAAACTCCCAGAAGCTCCCAAAACCTACAAAAACAACGGATGGATTTACCTCGACTGGACCTGCAAAGAATGCGACTTTGGAGAAATACCTTGGCAGAACTGGGAAAAAAGTGCACAGTATTTGGAAATCTAACTGTCCGAAGCGCGCTAAACTCACCAAACAACTTCTATTTTATCAGTCCTTTCATAAGGATAGATATCAATCTCTTTTTCTTTACTTTTTCCAAACTCTAGAATTCCTTGCCATGCAATCATTGCGCCCTGATCACCAGCATACTCGAGTGGAACTGCAAAAAACGTAGCACATCTCTGTTTGCACATTGCATCCAGCATTGAACAAAGTTTTTTATTAGCAGCAACTCCTCCAATCAATAACAATTCTTTTTTCTCGCAGTGAGCAAGCGCTCTCTCAGAAACCTCTGTCAGCATTGCAAATGCAGTTTCCTGAAATGCGCAGCAAACATCTTCAATCTTCTCTCCTTTCTGAATCAATTGTCCTGCTTTTGTAACAAGTCCTGCAAAAGAAGTATCCATTCCTTTCACAACATAAGGCATCTCAATATATTTTCCGCTTGAAGCAAGTTTCTCAATCTTTGCTCCTGCAGGAAAACCTAATCCTACTTCGCGTCCAAATTTATCAAGTGCATTTCCTATCCCAATATCAAGTGTCTCTCCAAAAATCCTAAATCGTTTTCCAGCTATTGCCATTATCTGCGTATTAACACCTGAAACATAAAGAAACACAGGATCTTTTGCCCCTGTACAGAGCTGTCCGATTGTCAAGTGCGCAACACAGTGATTCACTCCAATAAGTGGTTTATTCTGCTCAGAACTTAATCTCTTAGCAACTTCCATCCCCACTTTTAATGCAGGAGATAGTCCTGGTCCGCGGGAATAAGCAATCAATCCAACATCTTCAAGTTTAACATTAGCCTTGGATAAAGCTTCTGCAACAACAGAATCACAAATCTTTTCATGATGCTTTCCAACTTCGTGAAGAATCATTCCGCCTTTTTCCGTTGTAAATACTTTCTTAACATTAGATAAAATTTTCCCCTCAGATGTAACAATGCCTACTCCAAAAGTGTGCGCTGTTGATTCTATTCCTAAGCATATCATAATAATAAAAATTGTATGACAGTTTAAATAATTTCACTTTATTTTATGACAAAAAGTTTATATAATATTACTGTCTAAAAATAAATTATAGCAATTTGGTGAATAGAGATGTCAGATATAGCAAAAGAAATAGAAGAGATGTTTGATTCTGACGAATCATCTGATGAAAATAGACTTCGTAATTTTATTCGCGTTGAAAAACATAGTGCGTTAAGTCATCTTGTAGCCAGCATTGCGCATGATTCTAATGGTTTTATAACTCCCATCATGGGCGCAGCAGATCTGGGTAAAATGCGCGCAGAAGAAATCGGCGATAAAGAGCAAATTACCTGTTTTGACCTGATTCTGGAATCTTCTGAGAAATTAAAATCATTGATAAATAGTCTTCTTGATTTTTCAAAACGCCGCGAACTTACGAGAGGAACAGTTTACATTAATGACATCTTACAAACTGTCGTCAATCTTTACCAGTCGCAATATAAACAAGCAGGAGTTAGTCTAGAGACAGATCTAGAAGAGATTCCGGTAATTGACGGTTATCCTGCAGGTTTAGAAAATGTTTTTGTTAACATGGTAACAAATGCTCTGCAGGCTTATGCAGACACACCTCAAGAAAGGTCTAAAACAGTTAATATAAATTCGTATCACCAAGACGGATATATTTTTGTTGAATTTGAAGATGACGGCTGCGGCATAAAAGACACAGATAAATCTAAAATTTTTGATGCATGGTACACGACTAAGGGTAAAAAAGGGCATGGCCTAGGTCTTGCTAATGCCTTGCTAATTGTTCAGGATAGTCATTTTGGAAAACTATGTGTTGATAGTGAATATGGTAAAGGAACAAAATTCACAATTAAGTTGCCAGACGCAAAAACAATAAGTGTAATGCGTGCTGAAACTTTTCGAATTATTAGACCAAAAGACTGATTCTATTTTTTTAAAATTCTAAGAAAAAAATTAAATGAACCGTGCAAGACCAAAAATATTGGATATGAACGTTGGAAACTGCACGCTGAACGCATCGTTACCTTTGCGCTTACACGCCAGTCCCATCAAACAGCTCTTCTAGCCATGTTCTAAGAAGTCTCTTTTCGAGGAGGGCTTCATCCTTAGATGCTTTCAGGACTTATCCCCCAAGGCGTGGCTGCCCGGCATGATACCTTGTCAGATAACCGGTAAACTAGTGGCCTCGAACGCCAGTTCCTCTCGTACTATGACGTCCTTCCCCTCAGACTTCTATACATCTCCAGTAGATATTATACCAACTGCCTCACAGCGTTGTGAACCCAGCTAACGATCCCTTTTGATAGGTGAACCCCCTCACCCTTGGCAGCTTATGCACTGCCAGGATAGGAAGAGCCGACATCGATGTAGCAAGCCGCGCC
>JAHWHT010000029.1 GCA_019323135.1 Candidatus Woesearchaeota archaeon | reverse complement strand
AAAAACCAGCAAACTGGTTTTTTCCGTGTAAAAGAAAAATTTATATAACCAAAACACATTTGCTTAGTTATGAAACTAATCTTCGCACTATCTAAGCATAACCTGAATTTAAGCAAAGCAGAGGTTCTATCAATCTTTCCAGGCAAATCTAAGTTAGTAAATAATCTATTATTTCTAGATTCAAGAAAAACTTACTTCAGGCGATTAGCTTACACTAAAAAAGTTTACCAGCATTTATTCACCTGCACAAGAGCAACTTTAACAATGGCTCTGAAAAAGTTTGACTGGAATAAACATTACAGCCATTCTTTTTGCATCAGAAGTTTTGGAAAAGATCACGTAAAAGACAGGGAAATTGCAGACACTGTCTGGGATTACCTAAAAAAGCCAGTTGTTAATCTTGTTAAGCCTAAGACTGAGTTTCATTTTTACTTTGACAAAAACCAAGTTTACTGTGGATTATTGATAGATAAGATGCAGGAGCCTTTTGAAAAGCGCAAAGCTCACCTAAGACCAATTCTTCATCCATCTTCTTTGCACCCTAGATTAGCAAGGTGTTTAGTAAATCTGACAGGAGCAATCTCTACTCAAAGCACTATTGTTGATCCTTTTTGCGGTACAGGCGGTATTCTAATCGAGGCAGGCTTGATGGACTTTCGCGTAATCGGCTATGATATTGATGATTTGATGCTAAAGTTTGCAGATAAAAATCTTAAGCACTTCAAGGTAAAATATCAGTTAAGAAAAAAAGATTCAACCACTCTGCGAATAGGTTATAGATACATTGTTGCAGACCTCCCCTACGCAATAAGCACTAAAAAAGTTGATTTAGAAAAACTTTACTCAGCATTCTTAAAAAATCTGAAGAAAACCCTTAAAGTGCGTGCAGTAATTGGTTTCCCTAGCTTCATAAAACACAAGAAGCTCATAAAAACCGCAAAACTAAAACTCAAAGCAGAATATTCTTACTACCTGCATAAATCTTTGAGTAAAACTATTTGCGTTATTGAACCCTAGTATACACGTAGCTTTTTAAACTACCATAATTTATAACGAGTTAGTGATTACAATGAGAAACTTCATAAGAACAGGGATTGCAGCAATTGCATTGTATACCGGATTTATGGCAGGTTGTGCCTCTCAAGAACCAAAAGTTCAGCAAGAGTATTTAATAGCACCAGCATATGCTTCTAAACCAGCTCCTGAAAAAAAGACGCAAGAGTTTAGCGAGACAGAATTAGATGTTCTACATGTTACAATGATGCTAAAGTATATAGAGCCTACACAAAAAAAGGCAAAAAAGTGTCTTGAAGACATAGATACTATTGAAGATGATATCCGAGAATTTTTAGATTCTCAAGAATAAGTTTTATTTTTTTCTCAGTTTCTTCTCCATTTCAGCAATAGCTAATGTTGTCTTTACAACAGCATCTGGATTTAAAGAAATGCTGTCAATTCCACATCTGACTAAAAACTGCGCAAAGTCTGGATAGTCCGACGGTGCCTGACCACAAAGACCAATCTTCTTTTTATTCTTCTTAGCCCTATCAATTACATGATGCACCATATCTTCAACTGCTTCATTTCTCTCATCATAAATGTCTGAAACAAGTGCAGAATCTCTATCAAGACCTAGTGTCAATTGTGTTAAATCATTTGTTCCAATGCTAAACCCATCAAATACTTTAGAAAACTCATCTGCTAATATTACATTTGATGGAATCTCGCACATTACATACACTTGCAGCCCGTTTTTGCCCTGCACTAATCCATTTCGCTTCATCTCTGCAATCACTTTCTTGCCCTCTGCAACAGTTCTGCAAAATGGTATCATTATTTTCATATTAACCAGGCCAAATTCTTCGCGAACTTTCTTCAGCGCTTTACACTCAAGAGCAAATGCAGGTTTATATTTAGGATTGTAATACCTAGAAGCCCCTCTCCAACCTATCATAGGGTTTTCTTCTTTTGGTTCAAATAATTTGCCGCCAATCAGATTTGCATATTCATTTGATTTAAAATCACTCATGCGCACAATTACATCATTTGGATAGAATGCTGCAGCGATTGTTCCTACGCCGCATGCTAATTTGTCTACAAAGAATTGTGTTTTGTCTTTATATCCGTGTGTCAGAGCATCAATTTTCTTCTTGACCTGCAAAGGCATCTTTCTATAATTAACAAGAGCCATTGGGTGTATTTTAATATAAGAATTAATAATAAATTCTTCACGAGCCAATCCAACTCCAGAATTCGGGATAAAGCTTAGCTCAAATGCTTCATCAGGACTCCCTATGTTCATCATCACTTTTGTTTTTGTTTTAGGAAATTTCTTGATGTTAATTTTCTTAATTTCATACTTAAGCAGCCCTTTATGGACTTTCCCTTCTTCACCATCTGAACAATTTATTGTTATCTTTTCCCCATTTTTTATCTTTGATGTCCCATTTATTGTCCCGACTACACAAGGTATCCCCAACTCCCTTGAAACAATCGCAGCATGGCATGTCCTGCCTCCTTTGTCTGTAACAATTGCTCCTGCTTGTTTCATAATGACAACCCAGTCTGGGTCAGTCATCTCTGTCACAAGTATCTGTCCTGGTTTAAACTTATGAATGTCTTTTACGCTTTTTACCAGGCATGCAGTTCCGCTTGCAATCTTGCTCCCCACGCTTTTCCCAGAGACAATCACATCTGATTTTTGTTTAAGATGATATTCCTCAAGTACATGTTTTGATTTTTGGCTCTGCACAGTTTCAGGCCTTGCCTGAACTATATATAGTTCTCCAGATACTCCGTCTTTTGCCCACTCTATATCCATTGGCGTCCATTTTTTTCTTTTTGCAGAATAGTGTTTCTCAATAACACAGCCCCACTTGGCTAACTTAAGCACTTCTGCATCTGTTATGCAGAACTTTTTTTGTTTTGCCAAAGGCGTGTTGATATTTTTTATCGGTTTTCTGCCAGAAGAGTAAATCATTGTTTTGCTTTTGCTTCCAAGGGTTCGTGTAATTATTGGTTTAAACCCTTTTGTAAGTGTTGGCTCAAATACGTGAAATTCATCAGGGTTTACTGCTCCCTGTACTACATTTTCTCCCAAGCCCCATGCAGCTGTAATAAATACTACATCATCAAATCCGGTTTCAGTATCTAGTGTAAACAAGACTCCAGAGCTTGCTTTATCACTGCGAACCATTTTCTGAACACCTATAGAAAGATAGACTTGGAAATGATCAAACCCTTTCTCTTCACGATATGCAATTGCTCTGTCAGTAAAGAGTGATGCAAAGCAGTTTTTGCATGCCGAAAGCAGTGATTTTTCATCATGTATGTTTAGGTAAGTCTCTTGCTGCCCTGCAAAGCTTGCGTCTGGCAGGTCTTCTGCAGTTGCACTGCTTCGAACAGCAACATCAACTGCTCTTGTTTTATACTTTTTGCTCAGTCTATGATAAGCACTAATAATCGCATCTCTTAACTTATCTGGAAAGTCACATTTCTTGATTATCTCTCTTACTTTCCTTCCTCTAGAAGATAGATTCTTGATATCTTTGACATTCAATCCGCGCAAAGCGCTTTTAATTTCATCCTCAACACCTGCATGATCAAGCAAATACTTGTAAGCATAAGCAGTCACAGCAAATCCATAAGGAATATTTATTTTTTTCTTAGTCAGCTCTCTATACATCTCTCCGAGAGATGCATTTTTTCCTCCAACAAGACCTACATCTCCGATACTCAATTCATCAAACCATAGAATAAACTTCTTGTTTCTAGCTGTCAAACTGTTTACCTCTTTTTTTAAGTAAGAATTCGTGCTTTATGTATTTAAATGTTGTGTCAATACGTATGGGCATAGCACCTAGCGAAGTTCTCAAGCACACAATATAGTGTAACATAAATCTGAAATAAAAGAAATATCAGAAGCCTAACGAAGCGTGCTATGTGCATACGTTAATGTTTTTCTAAACTAAAGAAAAAAAATAAAAAAATTTATTTCTGTGCTAGTCTATAGATAGCTAGTAGTGCTACTACTAATGCAGCTGGTGCTACAAATGCTACAATATTTGCTAGTACTGATAGAACAATTGTTCCTAAAGCTGGGATTGCTCCTGCGCTTCCGATTACTAACAATGCAATTGAAGCTACTAAAAATTCAATTGTTTCTTTTGCAGTTATATTTAGCAGTCCTACTACTAGTCCTAAGATAACAAGTACCCAGGTGATTGTAGGTGTTTGCCATGCAGGCACTAGTCCAGCAATGATTGCTATTAGAATACCTACAATAAATGCCCAATGTCCTAGTTTGGAATCCATTTGCGTTTACCTCCTTTATTTGGTTTAAAATCGTGTTTACAGAGGATATCCCAGAACAGAATATATAAAATTTCGTCACTATTAGAACATAGTTAAACAAATTGCATAGCGCCTAGCGAAGTTCTCAAATACTCTTGCGATTCAAAACAAATCTGGAACATAATCAATATCAGAAGCCTAACAAAGCGCGCTATGCTACTCAAACAACCTTATTCAGTATTTCATGAGCATCTATGCTTGCCAGATGCGCTCGAAAGTGTTCTCCACCTTTGCTCATAAGAACTAATTTCAGTCTTTCTTTCTCTTTTGTTGAAACTCGCGCAAATCTGTCTGCATCAATCAAGCCATATGGATACCCTAAGAAGCAGGCATCTCTTGAATTGGCTTTAAGCCCCCCTAAAACATCTGCTAGTTTATCAGGAATAAAGAAATCTAAACGAAACACATAATTAGAATTTTTATTCAGTTTCACAAAGCCAGTATTATTTGTTGCTGGGTAATACCATGCACACTCTGGTCCGATTTTGTTCAAGACTGCTGCCGCACTATTCCCAGAATCCGTTAACAGACTTGTTGTTTTGCTCAAACCCGCCACAACAACTCCTTTTGCAATTGATTTTTCTTTTAATTCCTCAATCTGTTTTCTCTCTGTTGTTGTGCCCTCAATTAAATCACCATCTCTAATTAGCAAATCTCCAGAATCCAGATCATTAAGCAATTCTTGTGCAATCTTATATTCTGATATCTTGCGAGCTGATTCAGCTATTCTGCCAGGTTCTGCTTTGTGTCCTGGTTCAGATAGTTCTTTGTCAAATGCATCAAACTCTTTATCAAGTCGTAAGTATGTATTAAACGCCTCTGTTTCATAAACTATTTTATCTTTTGAACTTTTAGCAGTTATCAATAAATAAAATTCTTGTTTGTTTTGCTTAACTCGTTTGTCTTCTTCAAACACAACGGCATATATTCTTATCAATTGTAAAGAAAAGTTAGCTCCCCCGATAATCTCTGCATTTCCGCCGTCTACAAAACCTATTTTTTTTGTTTTTTTGTCTGCTATGCTGTAAAATGATTTTTTATCCAATTTCACAAGATTAGAACTGTCTAGTATTATGCAGGTGCCATAATCATTCAATTTGCTGTTTAGTTTCTCTATTATCTTTTTGAATATCATCTAGTTAGTTTTTTCATTTAAAGTATTTAAATTATTCGAAAGAATATTTCATTTATTTCTTTTTTTTATATCCTGCTTTATTCAGGTCATCTTTTTCATAGCACGTTTTAAATACGTTTCCGTTTTCAAGAACATAGATGATTCCGCGGCAGGTATAGTACTCTGCTCGTTCACCATGCTTAATTATTTGTAGAACATGATTTTTTCTGGTTACTGGAACTGCTTGTTCCAACTGGTTGTATAAAGTCATAATCCTATCTCTTAATGCTTTTAGGTATACGTTGTATTTTTTCTTAAGTTTATGAGGATTATTCTTGCATATTCTTACTGTAAAGTTTTTAAAGCCGTGATAACTGATGTAGATTTCTTTACCGCGTATTTTGAATATGGCAATATTTTCGTCGTCAGGATGCATAATTATGCTTTTGTTTCCAAAAAGAGGATCTTTTGGATGAACATAATTTGAACAGCAAATCACTTTTCCAGGGATTCTTTTAAATTTATTTTTAGGAAATATTTCTTCATAACCCTTCTGGTACTGCATTAAAACAAGATATCCTACATTTATAAGGATGTCATTTTTATTAGAGGTATTTGAATATTCAAAATAATGTGGCCCGTGCTTATTTTCCAATACTGCGCTAAGCTGTTCTTTTAATTCTTTAGTTGATACTGCGCGGTCTATACTTCTTAGGTGATTTGCAAGTATGTCTGCTACATTGTTTATTTTACTCCGCGGTATAAATAAACCTTCTTTAATAGTTTTTATTGTTTTTTTACTGCGGTGATTTTTAGATAATGCTTTAATTAGGTTTTCAATCATAAATATGAGATGATTGTTGAGATTTTATAAAGTTGCGGTTAGATTTGGAGTATCCATTTAAAGGCTTCGTTTCCAGTCAAAGAAATTGCTGTAACAAGCACTCCTGCAATAATTACCCCAATTATTGCTGCTTTGATAAAGTCTTTATAGCTCATTCCTAAAACATATGCAGCTATTGCTCCTGTGTACACTCCTGAGCCAGGCAATGGCACTGCAATAAAGATTGCTAATCCAATCTCTCCATACTTTTCAACATATTTGTGTATCTTTTTCTGCGTCTTCTCAATCTTTCGTTGATACCATCTCTGAAATGGTTTGATAAAAAAGAATAAATGCACTATTTTGTCTAAAAAGAAATACGCAATAGGTGCTAATATGATATTTGCCAGAACACAAATAAAAAACACAGTCATCCAATTAAGATTTGTGTTAAGTATGCCATACGGTATGCTTGCCCGCAGTTCTAAAAACGGCAGTAATGTGATTCCAATCAGGATAAGGATGTCAGTTTGCACTTTTTCACCTTGCCTTTCAGATATTTATCTGAAAATACCTCTTTCTCTAGGTATTTTTTCAAATCTCTGTTTTTATTTTTTATTTCTGCCACTATTCTTCCTTTATTGACCTTGGTTTTTTTATGCTTTTTCTTGAAAACTTTGACTTGTTCTTTCATCTCAACAGGAGGCCCTGGTCTGTAATATGTCTCTGGTAGTTTCTTTTTCTTCACCACATACCCAAATGTTGCTTTTTTCTGTTTGTCCCAGCTCCATCCGCCCTCTACTGGCTCAAAGTCTTTTAGTTTTCCCCGAATAAATTGGTATGCCTTTAGCAGTTTGGCTCCAACAGGGTCTTCTTTGCCCTCAGGCACAGTCACATCTATGAACATCAAGTGCCCTTTTTTCTTAAAGTATTCATCATCAAACTTTTTGTACTCAAAATATTCTTTTGATGGTTTTTTCAAAAAGTCTTTTGCGCATTTTATGAAATAATCAAAATTTTTAAGATTAAGTGCTGCTGCTGCATTCCTCTCTGGTTGTACAGGATCTATTACAATCATTGGTCCATGCGTCTTGCTTTTGTTTAAGATCATTGTTGCTTTTTTCCCAACTTTTCCAGTCGGGTCAATAATCTGTTTTGGTTTCCATTTTTGTGAAGCTCGCAATAAAGGAATAAATCCTTTGTAATATATAACTAGTATATCTATTACATGTCCTGAGAATCCTTGGATATAGCTCTCTGCTCCATACACTCCGTTTACTTTAACAAATCTTTTTGCTAGCCTGATGTCATCTTTGTATTTCTTGCCTTTTGTATTAACCCATTTGACATGTCCTGGTGAAAAGTCTGTCACATTCTGCGCTTGTTTTGCTTTCTTAATATCTAAAACAGGAACAATCTCAAATTTTATCATGTTTTTGACCCAGAAATAATCTCTTGAGCCATGCACAGTTTCTGGTTTGAATTTCTTCAATATCTTTGCAAGAAGTTTGCTCAAGTCATCATTTGCGTGTTTCATGTCAAATTTTACAAATATGTCTACATCATAGTCTCCTTTCAGCCAGGTATTCTTGGCATAACTGCCGCCAGTTACTGCTTTTGCCTTGATTTTGTTTTTCTTTATCTCAGCATCCAGTTTTTTGAGAAATGCCTCTACTTCGCTCACTTTTTCCTTTTCTGGCTTTATCTCTTCTAGCACTTGTTTGAGTATCTTTTTGGTCATAGGGCTTTTAAAAGGCAAAGGCTATAAAAATCTTTTTATACTAGTAAGAAATAAGTTATAAAAAAGGGGTAATAATGGTAGAAGCACTAGGCATATTAACAGCAATTTCCGTGGTTTTATTGATTGGCGTACTGTTCTCTATATTTGCTAAGCGGTTGAATTTACCTGAAATTCTTGTTTTGATTGTTGTGGGTATTATTCTTGGTTTCTTTCAGTACCAAGGCTCTCAATTGATTCAGTTTCCTAGTGTTTTCCTTACAAGCATAAGCCTGTTAGCATTAGCTTTGATTGTTTTTGACAGTTCCTCTAAATTAAGAATAAAGGAATTAGACGCATTATCAATAAAGGCGCTCAAGTTTGTGGTTATTTTTTCACTGCTATGCCTTGTTCTATTCACGCTGGCATCAAAATTATTATTAGGCATTCCTTTGGTTCTTGCTTTGTTATTTGTAGCAATTAATTTGGGAACTTCCCCAGATGTTGTTCTCTCTATTTTAAAAGACACTAAAAGTAAAGTAATGGGTTTTATGAAACTAGAATCTGTGTTTAATACTCCTTTGACTGTTTTGCTTCCTTTCATAATTATAGATTTCACACAAGGACAGTCTTATATTTCAGGTGTTGTAGAATTGATTGTTCCTTTTTTGACTAAGTTTGTTGTTGGTATTGGTGCAGGTGTTTTTGTTGCAGTGATTTTGTTCAAGATTATGAAGCGAAGTTATTCTCCGTTATACTCCCCGCTAGCAGTCATCATAGCTTCGTTATTAGCTTATGTTTTGGCAGAAAACCTGCGGGGTAATGGTGTATTGGCAGTAATAACTTTAGGTATCTTCTTTGGTAATGTTGCTGTCAAAGAAAAGACAGAAGTTTTGTCTGTTGAATCTGTGCTCACAAAAGCTTTTTTCATTTTTGTTTTTATTTTGCTGGGTCTAACTATAAAACTTCCTTTGACCACAGAATTTTTTATCCGTTCTCTGATTTTATTCGTTGCATACTTATTAATCAGGTATCTTGCAGTGTATCTTAGCTTTAGAAAAGAGAATCTAACCTCAAAAGAATTGTTGTTCATAACTCTTAATGCCCCTAAAGGTATATCTACTGCTGCAGTTGTATTCCTGCTTGCGATTTATGATATTCCTGGAACTATTTATTACATTCCAGGCATCAGCATTGTTCTTGACGTAACTTTAGCCTTTATTCTATACTCTATTATTCTCTCAACTATTATTTGTTCTTTCAAGAGTAAATTTCTTGGTGTAGTTCCAAAAAAATGAAGGTTCTTATTGGTCCTGGAGGTATTGGTTCTGATTATAACTCTAATTTTAAGAGATTTGCAGCTGCAGGTCTTACCTGTGCAGAGGTTGAGTTCACCCACAGCATCTACATGAAGAATAATAAGATTGCTAAAACAATTGGCGATGCTGCAAAAAAACAAAAAATCGATTTGAGTGTGCACTGCCCGTATTATATCAATCTCATATCTGCAGACAAGGTAAAGATTGGGGCCTCTAAAAAAAGAATAATCACAAGTGCAGAGCGCGGGCACTATCTTGGAGCAAAATACATTGTTTTCCACGCAGGATACTATGGAAAATTTCCTAGGGAAGAGGCATATGAAGGAATCAAAGAGGCAATTGAAGATATGCAGGATTTTATCAAGGAAAAAAAATGGAAAGTCAAGCTTGCTCCTGAAGTCATGGGCAAAGATTCCTCTTTTGGAACAATAGATGAACTATATGATTTGCATAAAGAAACAAAATGCGCAGTCTGTGTTGATTTTGCACACCTGAAAGCTCACTACAGAGGCAAGATTGATTGGGAGCATGTCATGAAAACAATGAAAAAGTTCAAATTCAGCCCCTTGACAGCTCACATGTCTGGTATTGAGTGGGGTCCTAAAGGAGAGCAAAGGCACGCAATGACGCAAACAAAAGAAATCAAAGAAATGCTGCAGCAAATAAAAAAACACAAATTAAGCATAAGAATCATAAATGAAAGTCCTGACACTTTTGGTGACGCTGTTAAGACTCTTAAACTATATAATCAAATGTAGTGTGCATAGCACCTAGCGAAGTTCTCTAATACACAATCTAGTTAAGATAAATCTGGGTAATATTTAGCAACAGAAGCCAAACGAAGCGTGCTATGCACATACCAAATGTAGAATACTTTATATACTTCTGGGCTTTTCTGCATTTTGGTGGGACATAAATGAGCGATGAATTAATAACAAAGATTACTCCTGAAGAACTAAAAGCCTGTTTGGTTAATCCTACAGCACAATCTCTTGACGAGTTTGTCCAGAATTATCGGGGTTCTGATTTTTTAGTCAGTCATGGTGCTATTAAGAAAGATGATCCTCTTCAAACCCAAAAAATTGCAATGGCATTTGCAACTTCTTCTGGTGGGGGCATGCGTGATTTGGTTCTAGATGTACATCCATTAGATAGTTTGGTTTACGAATTGCCTTGGAATAAGATTGCTTGGCGTGCTATTCCTATGAGTAAGTTATGGGTTGGCCGTGCAACCAATTGCGGCATCCAAATAGTGCACAGCAATGTATCTAAGCTTCATGGTTATTTCAAGCTTGTGCGCAGACAGGCAGTCTATGCAGATGCTGGCTCTACAAATGGTTCTAAAGTTGATAATAGAAGACTCCAGTCTAATACCGAGACTGATATTCACTCTAAGATGTCTGTCAATGTGGGCGGCGTTAAGTTTAGTTTTTACTCTGCAGCAGATTTTTATGAGAAAGTTCTTGATAAATTAAAATAAGTTTATAAACAACGGTTATTTCTAGTATCGCATGAAAACAGTAATACTTGACACTGATTTTTTGGTTCACTGTGCTAGTCATAGGGTTGATTATGAAGAAGAACTTAGAAGAATTCTTAATTGTGTATACCAAATTAGTATAATTGACAAGACCATAGATGAATTAAATAATATTGTAGAGAAGCAGAA
>JAHWHT010000028.1 GCA_019323135.1 Candidatus Woesearchaeota archaeon | reverse complement strand
ATGATCAAATGGTTGAGTATATTCAGCAAACAGTGTTAAGTACGTACCTCTGCCTATATCCAGATTAACTCGCGCCATTGCTCCGTATTCATTCCAGGCCTCATCAGGCTTTCCACCAGCATAATCTTTTGATTTTCTTCTTGCAAATAAATCAACAGATCCAGATACTGGCCTTCCTGCAACTTTTATTCTACCTTCTATTCCAACTGATCCTAAATAATTATCAATTGTCATATACTCAGCAAAGTGTTTTCTGTCAAATGTGATTTTTGCATTTGCATACAAGTCTGGCGTAAGCTTTTTCACTATTTTCGCTTTTGCCATAGCTCTTCCATAAGTTCCTTCAATTGGTATTTCTGCATCGCCAACTCTTCCTTTGAATTCTCCCATGCCTCCAAGTAATCCTGTGCTTGCCATCAAACTGACTAATACTTTTGCATCAAGCGAATCTGAGATTAATTTTCCTTTTGCTCCAATTAGCATATCTTTCGCATACGCATTTAATGGACCATCAAAGTCTAAGTATTCTGCCCCTAATCTTAATTCAGCATATCCCATTAAACCTTTATCACCAAAGTGCCACCCAAATCCGCCAATAATATCAGATAATCTGAATGTCAAATCTTTGCTTTCATGATCTTCTGGGTCTCCATGATCTATTTGTTGAGTTAATGCAAATTCAAGTAATCCTCTGCCTGCCTTTTCAGGACCGAATTTTCCAAGTAATTTTATTTGAGGTAAATCAAATGCATATCCTTCTTGATGAGATTCATCATCCCAGGTTCCACAAACGCCTAGACCCAAGAATGCATTTAATGGTGATTTAGTGTTGCGTACTCTGAAGAAATTAAAAGCATCATCATCTTGCGCATCTAATTCTGCTCTTTTTTCCTCTTTTGTTGCTTTTTTCTCTGTTTTCTTCTCAACTTTCTTTTCAGCATCTTCTGCTTTTTCAGCTTCAGCTTCAGCTTTTTTTGCTTTCTTTTCAAGTTCAGATTCTTTATGCACAATTCTTGCTGGTTTTTCATCAGGCAAGAATTTTGCTAATTCAGTATTGTAAGTAGCGCATCCAGAAATTAATGTAAGTAGGCCGGCTGCTGCAAGTCCTATAAGATATCTTCCGAGCTTCATTTTTTTGTTTTCCCCCAACCAAGTCTGTATATTATTGTTATACTATTGTAATTGTAATTTCATCAACCTAAAAACTACCAGAATATATAAAGTTTTCGTTTGTTGCTATCAAAGAGTAGCAAAGAACCTATTGCAATTATGTCTCCTAAAACACAAAAAAGAAAGTTTTTTAAGTGACTTCTTGCTTTTTCACCGCATAGGGGGATGTAAAATGTCTAATGATGAAATAAAGATTAATCTTGGAAAACTAGGTAGTTTCTTCAAACGCAAGAAAAAAGAAGGCGAACAGCTGGAAAAAGAGCACGAAAAAATTGAGTCTCAAATCGCTCAAGATAAACAAGAAGTCGAAGAGCTAAAAAAAGAAGAAAAAGAGATAATAAACAAAGAAATAAAAGTAGAAAAAGAAAAAATAAGAATTCTTGAAAAAGAGAAAAAATCCCTATCAAAAGACAATATCTCACTAAATTTCAACAAAGCAAAGAAATTTTTGATAAAATACCAAATCCCTATTTTATTACTGCTGATTATTCTTTTACAAATTATACCTAATGGAGGATTCCTTCCTTGGGGCGGCGTCTGGATGAGAATGCAGACACAGAACCTGCCGCAATTAGAAACTGCAGCACAAAAATCAGTAGAAGCACAGTATAAGCTTCAGATAACTCAAGCAATAGATCAACAATATCCGCATTTACCTGATGCCAGCAAGAAAAAATTAGTTGGCGAACAGTATGCCGAACTCCTAGAAAAAGATCAAAAAACAATTGATGGACAGATAGATCAAGTCACGCAAGAATTCAAAAAACAATTTCAGTATTCTGTTGACGGAGAACAGTACACATATATGCCAGATATTGATCCTTATTACTATCTAAGAAACGCAAGAAACATTGTAGAAAACGGACAGGTTTATGATGAATTAAAAGATGGCAAACCATGGGATAATCATATGCTTGCACCTATTGGCAGGTCTGCAGATACTTCTCTACATAATTATGTTCTTGCGTATATTTACAAGATAATGCATTTCTTTAATTCAAATATAACACTTATGCA
The DNA here is from genome assembly GCA_019323135.1 of Candidatus Woesearchaeota archaeon. Lineage (GTDB taxonomy): Archaea > Nanobdellota > Nanobdellia > Woesearchaeales > ARS49 > WJJT01. Next base: position 8,857 of record JAHWHT010000028.1, on the reverse strand, counting down.
AGCTGCAGGCTATTTTCCAATTATATTAGTGTTGTTATCTTTGATTCCTGCTTTTTTCATTGGCAGAAAATTTTCAGGCAATGTTGGCGGATTTTTCACAGCCTCCATGCTCGCGCTTTGCACAGCTGCATTTGGAAGGACCCCTTGGGGTCATGCAGACACAGATGCATATACTTTATTTTTCTCTTTATTCATTCTTTGGTTCCTGGTTGAAGCAATTGCCACAAAAAATTACAAATATAGATTTGGTTTGCTGGCACTATCCGGCCTTTTCACAGGCTTCTTTGCTCTGGCATGGAACGGATGGTGGTATGTCTTTGATTTCATATTAATTAGTTTTGCAGTATATTTAATATATCTGGCATATGCTAATAGAAAAGAATTGAAGAGATGGACCAAAGTGCCTGCCATAAAAGAGTCTATATCAAACATATTTATTTATGCAATTTCTGCAGCAGTTTTTGTATTAATATTCAAAGGCGCATCTGCGCTTATCACTGCGATGACATACCCTTTCAGGTTCGCGTTCATCAAATCTGCCGCGCATGCAAGCTCACCATTATGGCCTAACGTGCTTACCACTGTTGCAGAATTGAATGCAGCATCAATAAAATCAATAATTAATTCTATTGGCGGAACTTTTTTGTTTGCAATTGCTATTTTAGGTGTTGTATTTATATTACTTAAAAAAGATAAAATTGGAAAATACGACATAAAATATTCTGCCTTGCTTGCAATATGGTTTATTGGAACAGTTTATGCTTCAACAAAAGGCATACGCTTCGTATTGTTGCTAGCACCAGCATTTTCTATTGCATTTGGAGTCGCATTGGGCATTCTGTATCAAAAAATAACTAACTGGTTTGATAGAGAATTGAACATGAGCAAATTTGTTACAGGCACAGTCTTGATAATACTTTTTGCAATGTTATTAATTTCTCCTGCAAAAGCAGATTTTAAGAGAGTTAATGCAGACATGCCGATTGTAAACGATGCTTGGTGGAATAGTTTGACTAACATTAAAGATAATTCAGAACCAGATGCCATAATTAATTCCTGGTGGGACTTTGGACATCATTTCAAATATATTGCTGATAGGCAGGTTACATTTGACGGAGCATCACACAATAATGCGATGATCCATTGGATAGGCCAAGTATTGTTAACAGACAGTGAAGCAGAAGCAGTTGGAATATTAAGAATGCTTGATTGTGGTTCTAATACCGCTTTTGATAAAATTATGGAAGAAAAAGATGACACGATTGAATCTATAAATCTGATCTACAATATTGTTGCTCTTGACAAAACCGCAGCCGCTAAAGTGCTGGAAGATGCAGGAATCAAGAATACTGATGAAGTGTTGAAATACACGCACTGTGAACCGCCGGAAAATTTCTTTATAACATCCGGAGACATGGTAGGCAAAGCAGGTGTTTGGGGACACTTTGGCAGTTGGGATTTTGAAAAAGCAGACATTTGGATTAATCTAAAAAAATTAACAAAAAACGACATGATTACTGTAATGAAAAATAAGTTTGGCTACGATGACAACAAGGCAGAACAAATATATTACAAGGTACAGTCTATAGAAGACGAAAAAGCGGCAAATAATTGGATTTCTCCTTGGCCAGGCTATATGTCTCAGTTAACTAATTGTAAAGTAGAAAAAGAAGAAGTAGTCTGCAATAATGGCGTAGTAGTTAAGTTGAATGATTTAAGTACAAAAGTTCGAGTACGTGGCGGCGAAGGCATTCCTAAATCATTGATTTACGTTGATGAAAATAAAGAAATCAAAGAAAAAACTTTTGCAAATAGCAAAATTGATGCATCTGCAATCCTCATACCTTCAGAAAACGGTTTCAAAAGCATACTATGTAATCCTCTGCTTGCAAAAAGCATGTTTACAAGAATGTATTTTATGAACGGACATGGTTTAGAGCATTTTGAATTATTTGATGAACGAACACAACCTACTGGAGAAAAAATATTTGTTTGGAAAGTGAACTGGAATGGAGGAGAACCTCAATCTCTCAAAAGTCTAATAGAAAAAACCCAAGTCTCTCCAGGAGATTCTGTACAAGTTAATTATCTTGGTTGGTTAGAAGATGGAACTGTTTTTGATTCTAGTATTGTTGATTGGAAAAACAAGAATATAACTCAAGACAGTACTTTTAATGCATTTGAAACAAAGCCTCTTGGATTCAAGAGCATGGCTGGCCAAATGATTATGGGATTTGATGCTGCAGTGCTTAATATGGTACCTAATGAAACAAAAACATTCAAAATAGAACCAGAAGATGCATACGGTACTGATCCAGAAAAACATCCTCTAGGAAATAAAACATTGAATTTCAAGGTACAAATTGTGAAGATAAGTTAAGCTTCTAATTCATAAGGTTTAAAAAGCGTCATTAATGCAGATAGTGTTACAAATGAAAGATAAAATATTTATCGTTATCGCCGCATATAACGAGGAGAAAAACTTGCCCAAGGTAGTTGAATCACTTAAGAATGCAGGTTACCATAACATTATCGCAGTTGATGATGGAAGTATAGATAACACATTCAATGCAGCTAAGAAATCTGGCGCAATTGCGCTTAGACATGTAATAAACAGAGGACAAGGCGCCGCACTTAAAACAGGCATGGATTATGCATTACAGCAAGGCGCAGAAATAATTGTTACATTTGATGCAGACGGCCAGCACCGTATTGAAGATTTGCCTGCAATGATTAATCCTGTTGCTGAAAAAAGAGTTGATATCACAATAGGTTCTCGTTTTTTAAGAAAAACAAAAGTTCCACTGCGCAGAAAGATTCTATTAAAGGGTTCTGTTTGGGTTATTTGGCTATTCTATGGTCTTAAAATGACTGACGCACACAATGGATTTAGGGCCATGTCTAAATATGCAGCCCAAAAGATTAAAATAACTTGCAACAGGATGGCGCATGCATCTGAAATAATTGATGAAATCCGAAGGAACAGATTAAGATACAAAGAAATTCCAGTAACAATAATTTACACAAAAGAAACATTAAAAAAAGGAGAAGGATCATATTTTGGGGCATTAAAAATACTCTCAACAATGATCTCAAGAAAAATAGTTAGAAGGAGAAAAATAAGAAGATGAAGACAAAGCCATTTTTTTCAGTAATAATCTCTTGTTATAATGAAGAGAAAAATGTTTCTCCCTGCATTGCTTCTATTCTTAAACAGAACTTTGCAGATTTTGAATTGATTTTTGTGAATGACGGTTCAATTGACAATACCATTAAAATATTGAAAAGTTTCAAAGATAAGAGAATAATCATAATTGACAATAAGAAAAATAAAGGGCGGCCTGCGAGTGTAAATGAAGGAATTAACCAAACAAAAGGCAAAATTATCGTTATTACAGATGCAGACTGCATCGCCCCAAAAAATTGGTTACATAATATAAAGAAAGAATTTGACAGCAATTCACAACTTGACGCTGTTGGCGGAGTTTATGAAACGATAGGAAAAGATTCTATATCTCTTGCAGGAAATCTACTTGAACGTATCTTTATGGATTTTGGATTAATACCCAATGCCTTACCCGGAGCTAATTCTGCTTACAAAAAGGATGCTTTATTGGAATTGGGCGGATATCCTTTAAGAAAATGGGGTGCAGATTCTTTTTTGAATATGCTTATGCGCGAGAAAAAAAAGAAAGTAAAAATATCTCCTAAAATCGTAATTAAAACTATATATCCAAAAAAACTGAAACCAATTCTCAAAAGAAAATTTTATTGGGGTGGCGGTCTTGCAAAAACTATGGATAAAATGAAATTTAGTCTTGGTTCATTTATACGGCCGGTTTATTTTACTTTGTTGCTTACAAGTTTACTCACTGCGCTTTTTGGATGGTTATTTAATTCTCAAGCATTTTTATTAGGTTCAGTATTATTTTTAGCAATTTTAATATTGCCTGGCATTGCAATGATGTTGCTTGGTTTTGTATGGATTTTCAAAGAAAACCAAATTGAATACGTTAAAGCTTTGCCATTAATGTTAATATTACCAATTGTACAGGAAGCAAGTTATTTTGCTGGTTTTATGTATGTTTTATCCGGCGGAAACTTAAATAATGTCTGGAGACAGAACAAAAGCAAGAAAAATAAAAAAGACATTTGGGAACAGCGCGCAGAGAAAGATCACGCAGATGTAATGTATTCTTCAAAGAACAATATATTCAATAAAAACATCAACAAACTAAAAAATTATGCCGCGCACTGGGCAAATAAACATAAAGGACGTAAACTTTTGGAGATTGGATGCGGTGATGGCATAATCACCCAGGAGTTTAAGCAAAAAGATATTTTTGCATTTGATATCTCTGAAAAAAGAATCCAACGTGCGAAAAAAAGGGCAAAAGGTACTTTTTTCATTGCAAATGCTGAGAAACAGCTAGATTTTGATGACAATACATTTGATATAATCGTTGCAATTAATGTTATCGAATATCTTAAAAATCCTGAAAAGATGCTGAAAGAAGCCAGGCGAATTCTAAATACAAACGGAATTTTGATATTATCTTTTCCAAATAAATACGTTATCGGTAATTTATTTTACAAAGATGAAGTTGATTTCAAGCGGTTTTCAAGAGGAAATATTCATAAAATACTGAACAAGTTAAACTTGAAGTCAATCCACACCAAAAAAATAGGTTTTGGCGCACCGAACTGGAGAATTTTTAGCAAGTTTCAGGTATTGGAAAAAGTGCTGCCTAAACAATATTTAATGTTAATTAAAAAATGAAAAAAAACAAAACTCCCAAAGTCATAGTAATCGGCCTAGATGGCGCAGGATTTGAATTAATTGATCCTTGGTTAAAGCAAGGTTTGCTCCCAAACATCCAAAAAATAATAAGCAAAGGCATTAGAGGAAATTTGCAGGTTTGTTTACCTCCAGTAACCTGTCCTGATTGGAAATGCTACTCAACTGGGAAAAATCCTGCAAAGCTCGGCTTATTCTGGTGGAGACAAATTTCAATCAAAGACAAAAAAGAATTTACTGCGCATGATAGATTTAATCAGCAAAAAGAGATTTGGGATTATTTAAGTGCTGCGGGCAAGAAGGTTGCGGTTATTAATATGCCAACAACTTATCCACCTAAAAAAGTTAATGGCATCTTTGTTTCTGGCGGAGCAGGCGTACTTGGCAAGGAATATACTTATCCTTTAGAATTACGTAAAAAATTAGAGAAAAACTACAACTATCGACTGGGTGCAGAAAAAGTCAGCATTTTATCATATACCCCTGAAGAAATCACAAAGGATTGTCTGGACGTAATTGATAAAAAATTTGCTTTTTTCAAGGACGTGCTAAAAAATGGAGAATTTGACTTCATAAACTTCTCTATATTTCATATTAATACATTTCATCATGTCTTCTGGGATGCAGAACCCACAAAAATTGCTTGGCTGCGCATAGATTCACATATTGGTGATGTCTTGAATCTTATCAAACAAAAAGAGGATAACTACTACATCTTCTTCATGTCAGACCACGGCTCTAATGAGATAAAAGAAGTATTTAACATATCAACTTGGCTTCAAAAAGAAGGGTATTTCAAGCTGAAACAGAAAGCTATGCTGGGTTTAATGAAAGCGCTTAAGCTGGATTTGCATAGTTTACTTAAGATAACATCAAAAGTTGGTTTATCAAAGCACAATATTCTAAAGGTATTGCCAAAACCATTTATTGAAAGAATTGCAGAAAAACTACCTATGGAACATGGCGAAGTAAAGTCAAGATCAAGCATAATTGATTGGGATAATTCTCTCGCAATTGCGGTTGGCCAGGGACCCATATACATTAATGCAAACAAAAGTTCAGAGAAATATGTACAAATTAAGAAAGAACTGAAAGAAAAATTGATGAATCTTCGAACACCAGAAAATCGGTCTATTGCTGTAAATATCTATGAAAAAGAAGAACTTTATAGCGGACCATACCTAGACGAAGCACCAGACTTGATTATAGATCAAGCAAAAGGGATACACATTAAAGGAAACATTTGGCTTAATAATAAGATTTTCGAAAAGCCGCAGCATTGGAAAGGCGAAAATAAAAAACTAGGTCTTTTCATTGCATATGGTCCAGAAATTCAAGAGGGCAAAGCAATCAGCGCTGTTCAGATTCTTGATTTGGCTCCTACAATATTACATATTTTTGGCTTAGCAGTCCCTTCAGATATGGATGGCACAGCGCTTGTTTCACTGTTCAATAAAGATGAAGAAATTGCTCAAAAATCAGTAAAAATACACAAAATAATTAATGAAAAAAGTGATATTAAATCATTTACCGACAAAATAAGGATATAAAATGAACAAAATAAAAAATGTTTTGATTGGCTTGGATGGAGGCACTTTTAATCTAATTACGCCCCTAATTAAAGAAAACAAGCTCAAGAATTTTGCCAGATTGATGCAATCTGGCTCTTATGGAGTATTAGAAAGCACAACGCCACCGATTACATCGCCTGCATGGATATCTTTACTCACTGGAAAAGATCCCGGAGAATTAAGTCTTTTTGGTTTTCGAAAATTCAATCTAGAAAGCAAGAAGAGCGATTTCGTGAATTCTCGAATGATAAAAGACAAAAGAATATGGAATTATCTTGCCCCTAACTTTGAGTCTTGTATTGTTAATGTGCCTATGACCTATCCACCCCAAGAAATTCCGGGTGACTTGATAACTGGCATGATGACACCATCCAAATCGTCTATTTTTACTTTCCCCTCTGATTTAAAAGGGAAACTTCCAGAGGATTATATTCCTGAATGTACTTTGACATCTAATCCTGGGAAAAATATTAAATTAGTGCAGGATATGTTTAATGCACGGATAAATGCAATAAAATATTTGATAAAAAATAGGCCAAAAGACTTTATGTTTTTTGTAATCAGAGGCACTGATGTATTGCAGCACAAGTTCTGGCATGAAAAAGATGTACTAAATGATTTTCTAGAGCTTGTTGACACGCGGCTTGGCGAGATTTTTGATCTGTTGAACAAAAGCGTCAATATTTTCATTATCTCTGACCATGGTTTTGGTTTCAAAGCAGGAAACGTCAACATAAACACTTGGCTTGAGCAAAAAGGATATCTAAAACGTAAGAGTGCTCCTAATAAAAAGAGCTTGTTGCTCAAGATGGGCATCTCAAAAAAACAATTAAAGACTGCTGCAAGCAGGTTAGGCATCGCCTCTTTAGCCAAGAAATTCATGCCAAAGAAAATCATCAGCAAGATTCCAGACAAAGGAGGGATTATTGGTATTGACGGTGCAGATATAGATTGGAAAGCAACAAAAGCAATCGCGATTGATTGGGCAATTTATTTAACCGCAGATAGAAATTCCAACGAGTTCATTCATATCAGAAATCAAATAATGAAAGAGTTAAAAGATATCCTGAATCCAATAACACAGCAACCAGTTCTTGTAGACTTATCTTTGCCCGAAGAAGTATTTTCACAAGTTAGTAATGATGCTCCTGCAATCCTTATCTCTTTTGAAAAAGACGGTTATGATATCGGAACCACCTTCGGCCACCAGTCTATCTGGTCACTATATAAAGATGGAAAGACTGGTTCCGGGACGCACAGGAAAGAAGGAATTTTTATAGCATGCGGGCCAGATATCAAGAAGAATTTCCCAGTGCTTAATGCAAAAATAACAGATATCCTGCCAACTATCTTGACTGCATTTAAGTTGCCAAGTCCTGACGGCATAAACGGAGCTACATTAGACATTTTTACAGAAAGAGGGATGAAAAGATGAATACAAAAAAAGCATTACTCAAAAAATTCATTGACCAAAAACAGAGAATAATCATAAACGATTTAGACATAAGACCTGGCGAAAAGGTTCTGGATGTAGGTTTTGGTGACGGTGAGTTCTCGGAGATTGCTGCACGGCTCGGAGCAGAAGTGCACGCCACAGACATCAACACACCAAGACTTAAAGATGCAGAAAAAGTATTAAGAGATCAAGATCTAAATGTAACCTGTCAAGTCGCAGATGTGAGAAAGATGCCCTTTCCAGATAATCATTTTGACAAAGTATTCTTCCTGGCAGTTTTGCCCTTGGTTCCATTTGAAGACAGGAATAAGGCAATCTCAGAAGTAATAAGAGTCACAAAACCAGGCGGCGCGATATATTTTTCATCTTTTAACAAGTTCAGGATACAGCTTGCAAACATCTTCAAGGGCACTTTCACTAAAAGGTTCACTGTGCGGAAAAAGACCGGTAGACATATATTCGGCTACTCAAAAAAAGAGATTATGCGCATGCTAAGAAAAGAACCGGTAATGCTGTCCTCTTTAATGTCATATCACCCATTTAATCGGCTTTTGCTACATAAAAAATTATTCAGGAATAGAATAACAAAAAAGCCAGTAGAGCTAATAGAGGATTTTTTCGCCAAATATCTTAAATTTTGGTCGATTTATTACTTATTTAAGTTAAAGAAAAAATGAAACTGATTAAAGCAGAAGAAAAGGACAAGGAACTTTGGAACAAAATAGTATCTGCCAGTCCTGAAGGATGGACTAGTCATAGGTGGGAGTGGCAGTATCCGATGAAGGAATTAGGCTGGCAAAGCGAGAATTTATTAGTCTATTCTAATGACGGCGTTCTGTTAGGAATCCTGCCATTGTACTGCAAATTTAAGAAAGTTTTCTTGAAAAAATTGAAGTATTATGCTTCATCTGCGAATAGTTTTGGTGGATTGATATTTGCAAAACCGTTAAATGATGGACAAAAACAAAGAATAATCACAGAATTAAATAAAGAACTGAAAACTTTTGTCAAAAAACAAAAAGGAGTTTTTTA
>JAHWHT010000027.1 GCA_019323135.1 Candidatus Woesearchaeota archaeon | reverse complement strand
ATGGAGAGGATGGCCATGTAATGAGTAAATCCCGAGGAAATGTAGTTCTTCCTGAAACAGTATCAAAAAAGTATGGAATAGACACTGCAAGATTCTTTTTAGTATCTATTGCTTCACCAGATAAAGATTTAGAGTGGAGTGCGACAGGTGTTGAGGGAAGCTTGAGGTTTATCAAAAAAGTAATAAACTATCTTGAGACAGTTAAAATCGCAAAATCCAGCAAAAAAGTAGAGAGCAAACTAAACAAAGCAATAAAAGGAGTGACAGAAGATATTGAAAATTTCAAATATAATCTTGCAGTAATCAAAGTAAGAGAATTATTTGATGCACTTGAAGAAGAGGTAAGCAAAGATACGCTAGAAAAATTCCTTAAATTGTTAAATCCTTTCTGCCCGCACATAACTGCTGAATTATGGGAGAGACTGGGTAATAAAGATTTTATTTCATTATCTAAATGGCCAAAATTCGACGCCAAAAAAATAGACGAAACTGCAGAACAAAAAGAAGAGACAATAAGCCAGACTATTGCAGATGTACGGAGAGTTCAGGAGTTATTAGGCAAAACAGAGCTAAAGAAAATAACATTCATTGTGTCTGCTGAATGGAAATATGAATTTTTTAAGGAATTGAAGAAACAGATGGACAAGACCAGGAATGTGGGCGAGATATTGAAAGCAATATTGGGATCTAATCTTAAAAAGCATGGCCAAGAGATAAGCAAGATGGTTCCTAAATTAGTGAAGAATCCTGCAAGAGTGCCAAAAATAATCTTGAGCCAGAAAGAAGAAAGCAAAAATCTAGAATTTGCCGCAGAAGAGATAGGCCAGCAGTTCAAAGCAAAAGTTGAATTAGTTTTAGAAGAAAAATCCAAAGAAGGTAAAGCAAAACAAGCAATGCCTGGAAAACCAGCAATATTGGTTGATTAAGTGTATTCTTTTTTCTTGAAGTGGCGTTCTCTATCAGTTAATATGACGTAGCTTATTCCTTCTTTACTTTCTCCAATCTCAGGAGTTATTTTGTATACTGTAAAAAGAACTTCCTGCCCTTTTGTAACTTTTCCGCGGATGCTGCCTGCGTGCAGGGTCTTAATGTTTTTTCTTCGGTCTTCTTCAGGGACGCCTTGATATATTTTGCTAAGTACTTTTGAGGGAATTTCTGCATCTATTTCTAAAACTACTAAATCATCATCAACTTGCTTAACTGTACCTATTTTTGTAATCAATTCATAAAGCTTTGCAGGACTTTCGCCATAAGTTCCTTCTTCATAAACAAAAGAATCATTCATCTGCGGCGTGATTTCTTTTTCTTCATCAACATAAAATCTATCTAAAGATACATAATCCTGTATCAAAGTATTAGGATTTTCAAATCGTTTACGAATCTGCGCATCGGATATAAGAACTATTCGCACTAAATCATCTGCAACATTATTTATTTTTCCTGTAACACTGAGAGAAACATTTTGTAATAAGCTCATAATAGTGATATCATAAAGTAAATATAAATATCTTTCTATAAGAAAAGTAGGCAGGCACAAAAGGATCGAAATAACACCAACCTATAAGCTTAACCTCGAACTTTCCTCAATTCCGCTACCCTACAAGCATTGACAACAGTAGTTAGCGCTGCTCGGTTCCCCGCCTGACGCGATTCCTGCGGCTGCAATCCTGTAGGACAGAATCTCACCGTAGAGTCCAAGACCTACAAGCTGGCATTACGCCTCACCTTCTGCATAACCCAGTCATAAAGCCGATTTACTGCAACAGGAGACGGCTAACCTCCCGGTATAGCCTGCCTAATTGATATTAGCTAGACCTTGTTTAAAAAGATTACGATAAATACTAGTATTTCCCTGCTTTAAATATCCTTATTTATTGGAGATTACTATCTTTTCTAGTATAGAAATCCATATTAACCTGCGAGCCTTAGCAGAACTTATGGAATCTAAAATACTATTTCTGGGAACTGGAGGAGACATAGCTGTTACGAGCAAACAGAAAAGAGCTTCAGGAGGAATACTCATACAGGTAGATGAGTGTCAGTTTCATATTGATCCCGGGCCAGGGGCGCTAGTGCAGGCTGCAAGACATGGCATAAATGTAAGAGATCATACTGCAATACTTGTGAGTCATTCACATTTAGGGCACTGCAATGATGTAAATGCATTAATAAGCGCAATAACCTTGAATGGTATAGATAAACATGGAGTATTAGTTGCAAGTGAATCCTTTTTGAAGAGCGGATTTTTAACTGAATTCCACAAAAACTGTGTAGAAAAAATACTTCCTGCGATTCCTGAGAAAAAAATAGCAATACAAGATGTAGAAATACGATCACTATACACAGAACATAATGATGAACAGGCAGTAGGATTTAAATTATTCACGCCAAAATTCATTTTAAGTTATACTGCAGATACAAAATACAAAAAAGATTTAGTAGAGCAATACAGCAAATCAGACATCTTGATATTAAATCATAAACATCCATTTGGAACAAAAAAACCAGATGGATTGGCAAGCGAGGATATAGTAAAAATACTCACTAAAACAAAACCAAAGCTTGCTATCTTAACACACTTTGGAAATAAATTAATGAACACTAATCCAATATACGAAGCACGAGAAATACAGAAGCAGACCGGAGTGCAGGTGATAGCAGCAGAAGACGGCATGAGCCTAGACCCAGTATCTTATTCAGCAAACCTAAAGCAGAAAACACTTAATTTGTATAGAAAAAAAACTTAATCTAAATCAAGGAAATAAGAAGTATAACAAGATAACCTACAAAACAACCTGCAGTGATAAATGGCATTGCAGGATAAAACCGATTTTTTTTGGCAAGCAACAACAAAAGCAACAATGCAATTGCAGCAAAAACAGGAATAATCATTGCTTGATACAGGCCAACACTCTTAAACACCACACCTGCAAAAATAAGAGGGAAACCTAAATCTCCTCCGCCTAGAATCGCGGTTTTAATTTTTACCACACCTTTTTTTGCTTTTGTTTTAACTTTTGGAAGCTTGTATGGCATGACGATGCCTGCAAAAACACCACTTTTTGTCTGAAATTTAGCCATGCTTACCATGTGCTGGGATTTCCAGACTGCATACATGTCGTAAACAGACAATAGAATCATCAAAACAAATGCGGCAAGCAGATTCATGACAGGAACAAAGATAACTGCCAAACCGCTGTAGATAAATAATTCTGTGAAATTATGAACCAAAATATTTGGTCTATATACCTTAATGAACGCGAAAATTAGGGCTAACATCAGGGAGTAATTTGCAGGAATAAATGCTGAGAAAGCAACATGCAGACATACTGAAACTGCAATAAAAAACCAGAGCTTCCATAAACTAACACGTTTCCATTTAATCAGTATTAATATTAAGATAGTGCCAAGAATTATTGCGCCCATGATGTATAAAACTGATTTGGCAGGGTCAATATCTGGCCTGTCAAGATCAACGCCGCCAATACTTGGCAAGGCTTTCCAGGAAAGTTCGCCAGTGTCAACAGTTTGAGTAACATCAACATATCTGCTGGTGACAATTAATCCAGTAAATTGCGTAGCAAGAAATAAGACAACAAGAAATAAAGTAATTTTAATAGCGTGCTTCATGTGCTCCCAAAATCACAAAACATATATAAATATACCCTTTTTATATGCCTCGTATGAAAATCCTCAATAAAGCAGTAGTTTCTGTATTTGTAAAAGAAGGAGAAGATGATGAAAAAATAAAATCAACATTACTATCTTTGATTCCATTAGATTTAGAAAAAGAAAAAATAGATGTACAGCAAAAAACAATAATTGGATTTGAGGGCAAACAAATAAGAACATACAAAATAGAACTAGAAAAAACAAGACACACAACTGCGTTCATAAATGATTTTCTTACTAAATTATCAAAAGAACAAAAACAGATGCTTTTAGAGCAAGTAGAATCAAGATTAGATGCGCATATGCATTTCTTTATACGATTAGACAAAGACAAGCTATTGAATGGCAAATATGAAATAACTGACAGCGGACACTGCTTTCACATAAAGCTACATATAGCTGCATTTCCCAGCAAAAGGCCTATTGCACTAAATGCAATCGAAAAATTATTAAAATGAAAGCCAGAATGCTACTACTATGACAAAAATAATAGATCCTTGGGGCGCAGAATTAGCAGAAGACTATGATAAAATAGTCAAAAGCTTTGGATTAGAGGTATTTGATAGTTCTATATTTCCAGAGCCAAATAGAATAATGCGCAGAGGAACTGTGTTTGCAGGAAGAGACCTGAAAATAATTGCAGATTGTATCAAGAAGAAAAAACCATTCTATGCTTTAACAGGAATAATGCCATCTGGAGATAAAATACATTTTGGCAATAAAATGGTTGTAGAGAACCTGAAGTACTTTCAAGATCATGGAGCAGAGACATACATTCTGGTTGCAGATTTAGAGGCTGCATCAACAAGAGGTGTTACACTAGAGCAGGCAAGACAGAGAGCATTGGATTTCCACATACCTGCGTATATCGCACTAGGCTTAGACCCAAAGAAAACAATATTTTATTTTCAGTCAGAAAACAAAGATGTAATGAATTTAGCATATGAGTTTGCCAAAAAAGTAACACTGAATGAATTCAAATCAATATATGGCAGTGCAGACCCTGGCAGGATACTTGCGGCAGTAACACAAGCAGGAGATGTGTTATATCCTCAATTAAAGAAAAAAATGCCAGGAATAATTCCTGTGGGAATAGATCAAGACCCACATATCCGACTTGCAAGAGACATAGTATCTAGGGTTAAATCAAAATATGGTTTTATTCCTGTGAGCTCAATATATCACAAATTCACACCAAGTCTGACTGGTGGAATAAAAATGTCAAAATCACAGCCAACAGGCAATATAGAGCTTCCTGAAGATATAAAAGCAGTGTGCAAAAAACTTAATAGAGCAATGACTGGCGGAAGAGATACTTTAGAGGAACAAAGGAAAATCGGGGGCAGGCCAGAGCAATGCATGATATTTGAGATGTTCAAGCAGCACCTCATGGAATCAGATGATGAATTAAATAAAGTGTTCCAGAACTGTAAAACAGGACAAATACTTTGTGGTGAAGACAAAAAAAGAGCCTGTGAACTCATGACAGATTTTATGAAGGACTTTGAGGAAAAGCTCAAAAAAGCCAAAAAAGGCGTACATAAGCTAAATTTCATCAAATTCAAGTAATATAGGCGTTTAAATGGGGTAAATAGTATGTGCATAGCACGCTTCGTTTTGCTTCTGTTGTTGACTATGATTAGATTTATGTTAAACTGCAGTATATGTTTGAGAACTTCGCTAGGTGCTATGCGCATACAAGAAATAGAAAAGAATAAATACTAATCTGTAATAATATCCCTAAACAAGAGGTAATAAAAATGGTTTTTAAAGCAGCACCACTAAATTCATCTTTTATGCTAGTTGGTATAATAGGATTAATTATATCAGCATTATACATATATGGAAAAAACCCTACCTGGGGATTTACATTTAGCTTATTGTTCCTTTTAATGATAATTGCAGCATTAGTGTCAATGGCAAAAGCCAAACCAATACTGCCGCTTTATACAAGAAGAAATAAGTAAGGATATACGGGGGGAGAAAAATGAAAAAAATATATTTGCTAATAGCAGCATCTTTTTTGCTAATGCTAGTAGTTGCATGTGCACCAGCAGACAGAGCAGATGCAGAAAAAACAACAGAAGAAGTTAAAGACACTACTGCGGTGAAAGAACCTACTTCAGAAAAACAAACAGTAGAGGAAAAAGTAGTAGAAACTAAGCCAAAAACAACAGAGACCAAAGAAGAAACAACTGAGACAAAACCTGCTGAAAAAACAGAAACAAAAACAGCGCCAACAAAAATTCCTGAACAAGTTAAAGAAATTGTGGACAAAGCAGACAGTAAATTAGTGAGCATGGGGTACTTGTACGGCGGTCCTGAAAATGACGGAAGATTCTTAGATACATATTATGTAAAAGGAGACAAAATAAAAGTCAAACTTTACGAAGACAATATCTATGTAACTGAAGGATACTTTGATACAGTCTACTTGAATATTGTAGAAAAAACCGCAACAGCAAGATGTGAAAACAGAAAAAGATGTATAAGCGGTAACACAGACAATATGAACAAAGTATTGGATGCTAACTATGATGACTACAGAAGAAAATTACCATACGAATGGTTGCAAGACATAACAACGCCAACAGTAATTGGTGAAGAAGTAGTTGATAAAAGAAGTGTATTGAAGATAGAGTATCCTAAAAAAGATACAATGGTAGAAATGTGGCTAGATAAATCATATGGCGTACCATTACAGATAAAAACAATTTATCCAAATGAAGACGAAGAACTATTCCAATTCACAAACGTACAGTTTAATACGTTAAAAGAAGAAGAAATGGTTCCACCGCCAATAGAAGTGGCACGGATAAACCAAACACACTAGAAATCAAATAACTTTTTCTTTTCTTTTATTATTTTAGGAGCACTGCCACCATGCCAGCTAAATCTAGGCCTAATTCTCATAGGATACATGCGCTCATTAACATCGTCAACAGCAAGACATGCGCCGGCTACTTTTGGGAGATCTGCTAGAGCTTGATCTAATCCTTTTCTTAGGTAGCTTTGCAGTAATGCACCAAGAGCATCTGTATCTACTTTAGCAGTGAGCCTGTGAGAAAGAAGCACGTCTGATTGAGTCATAGCATCTGTGTGAATCTTGCCAGGCTGCTGCGTAGCAAGAACTAAAGCAATACCTGGCTGTCTGCCCTCTCTTAATAAAGTGATTAATGCATTGCTTGCTGCAGTCTTACCTTCCCTAGGAAGAAATTCATGAGCCTCATCAATCATAATCCAGACAATAGGCATTTTTTCGCTCATGAGTTTTGCTTCTTGAGATTCTTCAGAAACAATATAGTGCACGGCAGAATGGATTGATGCAAATTCTTCTCCTTTTCTTACAATCATTCTTTCGATGAACAATTTTTCACAGACAATGCCCATAACCAGATGTTTTATTTTCCAGCCGCCAGGCATGACTGCATATGCACTGAGATCTAGAATATTAATAGTTCCTGCTTTTGCTAAATCTTTCATAGGGGTGGCATCTTTTGAGAAAATACCCCACTCTTTAACTGCTTTGAAACGATTGATTGCAGCATTTTTTATCTTAGGATCTTCTCTTTCATCAGTGTCTAGAGCTGCAATAATGTCATCAATATCAAAAACATCTTTATCTTTTTTCAAAATAAGAATAGTTCTTTCAATGAATACTGCTAAAGGATCATTTGCATTAATATCAAAAGTAAGATTCCAATTTTCTGGAGCAAGTTCTGTTGGATTAATTGCGAAAGGAAAATCAGTAGGGATACCTTTATCTTTATATTTTTGAAAATGTCCAACTGGCGTGAAGATTCGCACGTTTTCAATTGCACTACCTTCCATGCCCCACTCTTTTAGTAATAATTCGTCCTGGTGATTAGGGTATTTCATGGTCCAGTAAATTCCCATTGTGTCCAGCATTAAAACAGATAGCTTTTCTCTAAACTTTTCTTCCATAGTTGCAATGCCTTCTGCAATGACTCCCAAGCAATAAGATTTACCAGAACCTCTTTTACCGCACACAAAAACAACGTGTGCTTTATTTGCATCAAGAAAAATTGGCTGAGATAAAGTTGTGACTTGACCCATCTTGACATATTGCTTGCCTAATAGAATAGCACCTTCACTACCCCATTTTTCTTTGTCTTTCTCTTCTCTGCCTAGGACTATTTCATAAACCATATATTACCTCTTTTTGATAAATAAATACAGAACTGATATAAAAAATATTCCTATAATGTGCTAAGAAAAGAAAAAATAAAAAATTTAAAGATTCTTAATTGTAACTATGTTAATACCTCTTGCGCCAGTCACTGCACTGCCCATGGCAACAACATGCTTAACTCCTGCACGGGAAGCAACATCTACGATTGTTTTATCTGCAGAACCGTCAAATACAACTGCATAAATACCTGTGTTCAGGCTTTTTAGAGTTGTTGCAAGCTCTGTAAATGGAACTTTTCCAAGAACATGTAATTGATTGTCTAAGATGTATGCTCCTTTTGTGCCAATCAAGTTCTCGAGCATAGTCTTGAATTTGGTTTTTTCTTCACCATTCAAGCTAATTGCTGCTGCTTTGACTGGAGGCCTAGACTGCGGTCTTGTTGCGGCAGGCCGACTCATGTTATGAATAGGTCTTCGCTGAGTGCTTTGCGGTCTTGCAGAAGAGTGCGGTGCAGTTCTCCGGAAGTTTGGCCGTTTAATTGACTCAGAAGTATCTCTGCTTGCAAGCTCATGCTTTGCTTGTTCAATAGTAATCTTTGAACGCAGAGCTTTATGCAATTCTTTCTTTGTTAATTCTTCTACTTCTTTTCCATCGGGTGCCTTTGTCACAAAATCAATCTCACCGACATTAATCAGTTCTTTGATTATCAGATTACCGCCTCTGTCGCCATCAACAAAAGCAAGGACTTCTTTTTTCCTGCTTAAATCAATGATAGTTTGAGGACAGCTAGTTCCATTCATTGCAATAGCGTTTTTGAAACCATGCTTAAGCAAATTAAGAACATCGGCTCTACCTTCAACCAATATGATTTCATCACTATCTTCAATCATAGGGCCTGCAGGAAGACGTTCTCTGCCATACTCTTGAATCTCCATAATCCTTACAGAGTGAGCAACCTCATCTGCAAGTTCTTGAGAATCTGGCATCTGTTGATCCATAAGATTCTTAAGCAAAGCTTTAGCTCTCTCAACAACAAAGTTACGCTTGCTGATTCTTACATCCTCGATCTCTTTGACCTTAATCTTAGCATTACATGGGCCTATTCTTTGAATAACCTCTAGTGCTGCTGCTACAATGGATGTTTCAGCTTTATCTAAAGAACTAGGAATGATAATTGACCCTTGAGTCTTACCAGATCTAGTATCTACATTGACTTCAATTCTGCCAATTCTTCCAGAACGTTGAAGTTCTCTAAGTTCTAAATCTGCGCCTAGTAAACCTTCTGTCTGGCCGAAAATCGCACCAATCACGTCTGGTCTGTCAACGACGCCTTCAATTTCGATAGTTGCATTAATGATATATTTAGATGATACTGGGCTTATTTTAGCCATTTTTAACCCCTCCGTTTTAAGAACAAGTTCAACTGTAAAACATCCTAAACTAATTAAATAATATTAACGGATATTGAAATTGAATGATATTGATTTCATTTTCACGTGAATGGGTGAACAACGAATGATATTGAACTTGTTCTATTGATTTATTTTCGTAAATATAATTAGGCCTGTAGCCCGAAGCACTAACCCCCAAGCTCATTGCTTGGATTTACCGTTAGCTCCCGTGGGTACTCTCGTGACGGGCATTAAACAGCCTATAATTTACTATGACGTAGAACTATATAAAGCTTGTGGTTTAAGGCTTGTAGCCCCAAATATCGAGCGATTAGAGGGTTTAAGGGCAAATTGGGCGCTGTTTTTACCCAAAAGAATATATAGTTTACAGATTAATCTGCAGATAATGCCTAAAATAACTAGAGAAAAGTTCAAAACCCTGCATAATGTATTTGATGCTTTTACTGAAAGAAACATATTCAAGCTAATATCTCAAGGGTATTTTGATGGTCTAGAGAGCCCAATATTCATAGGAAAAGAAGCAAATATCTTTACTGCGTTAAAAGGCAAGAAACGAGTTATTTTGAAGATATATCGCTTGCAAACCTGTGATTTCAATAGAATGTATGATTACATCAAGTATGACCCTAGATTTCCGAATGTGAGAAAACAGAGAAGAAAAACAATATTTGCATGGGCGCAGAGAGAGTATAGAAATCTTTTGAAAGCAAGAGATGCAGGAATAAGAGTACCAACACCAATAAACTGTGTGCATAACTTGTTAGTTATGGAATTTATCGGAGATGAAGAACCTGCACCCAAAATAAAAGATGCAATACCAAAAAACCCTGAAAAGTTCTTTAAAGAGACTATTGCAGGAGTCCGCAAGCTATACAAAGCAGGATTAGTGCACGCAGACTTAAGTCATTTCAATATCTTAAATTATAAAGAAAAACCAGTATTTATCGACATGTCTCAAGCCACACCACTCGAAGATCCAAATGCAATGGATTATTTAGAAAGAGATATAAAGAACCTATGTAATTTTTTTAAGAAAACAGGTGTAAAGGCGAAAAGTGAAGACATAATGAAAAAAATAATGCGTTAACATAAACTTTTGCGATGTATACATTAGGCAAAGTTTATGAACTTGGCTATTGCATAATTGCACTAATTTGAGAATGCAAAAGCCAAGTAACCATCACATTTAAAAAACTGGCGCATTTTCTTTACAAACATGCCTAAAAAAACTGAAACAGAGGAGTTTGAATACACTCTAAAAATACCCCGAGAAAGAGTTGCAGTGTTAATAGGTACGAAAGGAGAAATAAAAAGACAGATAGAAAACACACTTAAAGTCAGTATTAATGTAGATTCAAAAGAAGGCGATGTTGTAATATCTGGCAAAGACGCACTAAGTGTCTATACAACAAGAGAAATTATCCGTGCGATTGCACGAGGATTTAATCCAGATGTTGCAAAATTATTATTAAAAGTTGATTATGGATTTGACATAATTAGTATCCAAGATTATGCAAAAACAAAAAAAGATGCAGAACGATTAAAAGGCCGAGTGATTGGCCAAGACGGAAAATCCCGCGCAAAATTAGAGGAACTAACTGGGACAAATATCTGCGTCTATGGAAAAACCATTGGAATCATAGGCCCATTTGACGAAATTGTCATTGCAAGAAGAGCAATAGAATCTTTGTTGAGCGGAAGTTTACACACGCCTGTGTTTAGATGGATTGAAAAAAGAAAAAGAGATTTGAGATAATGGCTAAAGAACCAGTAGCAGTAGAACTGGCAAAAAAACAGAAATCCGTGAGTGTAGCGGAATTTTTTGAGAGAAACAGACACTTACTAGGTTTTGATAACAAAAGAAAAGCCTTGATGAC
>JAHWHT010000109.1 GCA_019323135.1 Candidatus Woesearchaeota archaeon | reverse complement strand
AGCAAATGGAACAAGAAGGTCTAATAAATTTTGATAAACAAGGCCGACTAAAACTTCTTACATTGACTAAAAAAGGATCAGAAGTCGCAAACAGAATCGATGATGTAAGAATAATGCTTTAAATCTTTTTCTTTACTTAGTTATATTTTAAAATTTACTTAAGATTGCTTTAAATTGGAATATTATTTTATAATTAATTTAGTTTTAGAATAGATAAAAATAATTATAAAAAAAAGAAAATAAAAAATGAACTTATTCTGTATACATCTTTAATTTGCTTGGATCAAATTTCCACTCAACAGGAATCTTGCCAGCTTTTTTGTAATACTTAATAAGTCTGTTAATCTTGCTGTCAGTTAGCTGTAAGCCACGCTTAGCAGTCATATCTTTATGATTGATTTCCATATGCTTTCTTATGTAGATAGAACGTGTCATCAGAGCCAGCAAGTCTTCTGGAAACTCTTTAAGCATATTCTTTTCTGCAAGAATCTTTGTTATAGGCTTGCCAACAATCAATTTAACATCAGGAACACCATAGATATCTCTTAAGATTATTCCAATCTCAGAACTGGTTTTTCCTTCTTTAGCAAACTTTGCTATCAGCAACTCAATCTCTTTAGGTTTATACCTGATCCAGGTAGGATTTGCTTTTTTAATAGGTCTCTTGCTGCCTGACTGTCCTTTTTTCCTTGAATGCATTCTTGACATTATCTTATACCTCAAATATTACTAGGAGAACAAAGTGATCTTGTCTCCAGTCTGAGTAAGCCCATTATAGACCGACTCATCTCTCAACTAAACATAATTATCGGCAGTTCCTTTAAAAAGATTGCGTTTTATTGTATGTGTATAGCACGCTTCGTTTTGCTTCTATTGTTGACTATGTCCAGATTTATTTTAAACCGAGCGTATACTTGAGAACTTCGCTAGGTGCTATGCACATAGGGTTTACTCGTCAGTTTTACAGTTTCCGCCAGCAGATTCTACGCTTTCCAGACTTATTTCCATATTGTCTCCAATACTCTTTGCCTGGCTGCCTCTAAGAATCATTGGCACGTCATTAACAGTCAAATCAATGCCGTCATTTTGAAGGAAATTAGTAATATCAACTTCATACCGCACACCGCCCATCAGGAAAGACTCGCCTCTATCAAGTGTCACAGATTTGCATTGTTTCTCGATACAGATTACTGCGAGATACTTAGTAGGAGCACATCTTTCATCGCTATCACAATAAGAATTCATGCAGCAATTAGATTTAGGGATACATGATTTCTGCGCAGGACAATATTGGGAATCATCATTACACTCGCATTGATTTTTAGCAGTATCAAAAGCAGCATTAACACCGCAGTTGTCTGTAGAGCACTGATTTTCCTTGCAACTTTCATACTCTCCACATTCAGAATCTTTACAGCACTGGCTTTCTAGAATGCATTTATCATTGCATTTTTTGTAACCATCATTACAGATGCATTTGCCATTAACACATTTACTGTTAGAATTGCAGACAACATCTGCGCAAGCTTCTGCAGAAACCACGTTTGCTTCAATTTCTACCTGTTTTTCAATAGGCAAATCTTTTATTGCAGAAGCAGTGATTTGATTTTTACCGCAGCCACTAACCAAAACTAAAATAATCAATAGATATAATACAATTTTTACTTTCATAATATCCCCCACCTAAACAGAATAAATTCTTTCATGATTTATAAATCTTGTCATTCTAACACTGTAAAATCGTTTAATTTGCCTTGGTTTTCATTCATCACTGCATCAATAACATCGATCTTGGAGTTTAGCTTATTTTTCAAGAGCCAGAGATCTGATGGAATTATACCTGCATCTTCAATATCCTGGATATTAAACCATTTTAGTTCACCATACTGCGAAAATTTTAGTTCGGTCTCTTTTACAGTCATTTTTGCAAAGAAAAGAATAAAACCATGCTTGATTATATCATCACCTTGAACTCTTTCGTATAAAACACTGGACATGCAATCATAATCTGCATCTAATCTTGTTTTTTCCTTGACAATTCTTTTTGCAGCATCTTTGAAGCTTTCTTCCATGAGCATCTTGCCGCCCATCATTGACCAATAATTTTGATACGGCCGTTTGTTTCTTTTTATTAACAATATTTTATCTTTATTCAGGACTGCCACAAGGATTATTGGGAGCGGACTGAGCTCTTGCCCTGTAATGTGCGGAATTATTGGGAGATATCTTTCTGCTTTTTTTGTCAAAGTATAAGAATCATCTTTTTTCTCTAA